>NZ_JACJOQ010000380.1:0-12846 GCF_014695635.1 Coleofasciculus sp. FACHB-712
TGACGCATCTGCAACAAGCGATCCGCCAAACCGAGTTCATCCATGATTTCCATCACCGATGGATGAAGCGTGTCTCCCCGAAAATCGCGGTCGAAATCTTTGTGTACCTCCAGCAACATCACTGGGATGCCTTGACGGGCTAGGAGAAGCGCTAGGACAGCCCCCGCAGGCCCTCCACCGACAATGCAGCAGTGTGTTTGCTGTACATCAAGAATATCGTGGGTCGTGGCGGGGATCTCGGTCTGCGGAGTAGTTGGAATTGCGTTCATCTTGAACACCTCGTGAAATCAGTTCAACTTGAAATCAGTTCAACTAGAGGCGATCGCTTCTGTTTCTAAAATCGGCTGGGAACGAACAGAGGCTTGCATTTCCATCGTTGCAACTAATTCTTTGGGTGCATTCACCCGACTGGGGGATTCTAAATATTCACCCGTAACGGCTGGCGAAACTGCCTTCATCTGGTGACGAATGCTGTAGTATCGATGAGTCTGAGCAATGATAGCTCGCTCCTGCATCGAGTCATTGGCAATTTTCTTACGTAGTTTAATAATTGCATCAATCACGGCTTCTGGTCTGGGAGGACACCCCGGCAGATAAACATCTACGGAAATCAACTTATCGACTCCTCGCACCGCCGTTGGTGAGTCTGCGCTGAACATCCCGCCAGTAATCGTGCAAGCACCCATTGCAATCACGTACTTGGGTTCTGGCATTTGTTCGTAGAGGCGCACCAATGTTGGAGCCATTTTCATCGTGATGGTGCCTGCGGTAATCATCAAGTCAGCCTGACGAGGACTTGCCCAAGGTTTCAAGCCAAATCTGTCAAAATCAAAACGGGCTGCAAACATCCCCATCATTTCAATAAAGCAGCAGGCAGTCCCAAACATCATAGGCCACAGGCTGGAGAGGCGTGCCCAGTTGTAAAAATCGTCTACGGTTGTCAAAACGACATTTTCAGAAAGACTATGGGTAATCTCAGGTCGTTCAATGGGGTTGAGAATCTGAGATTTTTGCTTGTCAGGTTCAATAATGGTTGCTGTCGGATTCATCTTTTCCTCCTTTAGCTCAATCTATAAACGCTTGCATCGAGAATGTTGTGGATCCCGGTCTACATAGAAGTTGGAATTGCGTTCATCTTGAACACCTCGTGAAATCAGTTCAACTAGAGGCGATCGCTTCTGTTTCTCATATCAGCTGGGGAAGAACAGAGGCTTACATTCCTATCGTTACAACTAATTCTTTGCGTGCATTCACCCGACTGGGCGATTCTAAATATTCTCCAGTCAAAATCAAAACGGGCTGTGAACGTCCCTTCCATGAAGGCAAAAGCACTCCTGAACAGGATAGACCATAGACTGAACAGGGTTGCCCGGTTGTAGAGGTCATCTACAGTTTTTGAGGCAATATTTTTAGAAAGACTACGAGTAATTTTAAATTTCTTTATTGATTAATGAATTCGTTATTCTTTAATAGCAACTGTTTCATAACTAATGAGCAAGCGCATTTTTATTAATTAGCAACGAGTAAATTGCAACTCCTCAAGAAAATAGTATCAGAAGAATTGAAATCGATTGCGACCCTGTTCTTTGGCACGGTACATAGCAGAGTCTGCATTTTTAATTAAGGTATCTACAGTGTTCCCATTAAAAGGATAGATGCTAATACCAATACTGACAGTTACGAAGATAGTTTGTCCGTTGAGAATGAAAGGCTGAGATAGGGTTGATAAAGTCTTTTCTGCAACTCTGGCAGCATCTTGAACTCTACTAATTGCAGGTAAAATTACTGTAAATTCGTCACCACCCAAACGCGAGACGGTATCGCTGCCGCGCAAGCAACCCGTGAGTCGTTGAGCGACCATCCGTAAGAGCAGGTCGCCCATGTCATGTCCGAGGGTGTCATTAACCTGCTTAAAGCCATCCAGATCAAGAAACAAAAGAGCAAACAACTGGTTATTACTACTACCCCATTCTAGAGCTTGAACCATGCGTTCATAGAATTGTTTACGGTTAGGTAGACCAGTCAGTGGATCGTGATAAGCCAGATGACGCATCTGGTCTTCTGAAAGCTTTAATTCGGCGTTAGAACGGATTAACTCTTCTGCCGTTCGTTTCAACTCTTCTTCTATCCGCTTGCGTTCAGTGATATCTCGGATGACACCAACTAAAAAAATATTACCGGCAGCATCTTTGTGGAGCGATCGCTTGGTAGCGATTAGGTGAGTTGTACCAAAGATATCCGTAAATTCTTCTTCATTTTCTTGCTCCTCACCACCTTGTAACACTTGCTCATTGTTCTGCCAAAAAACTTCAGCCTCATGTTTAGGAAAAAACTCATAAGCAGACTTTTTAAGTAAAGTTTCTAGGGGATAACCAATAAATTTGCAATATGCCTGATTTAAAATAATCCAACGATGTTCTTTGTCTTTGACAAAAATTGGATCGGGGATGGTATTAATCACCTTCTGCAAAAACTCTTTAGAGCGTTTTAACTCCTCCTCCAAATAAGCCAGATGACTCACGATCGCGATCGCAGACCCTACAAGCCCCAGGAGTGGAGGAATCAGCGGTATCCACCAACCGAAGAGAAAGGCCAGGTAGGAAATACCGAGCAATCCAGCCCCAGCCGCTAAAATACTGAGACCAGACTTTCTAGGGAGACGCAATCGCCAACTGATATAGGCACCTATCCACGACCAAACCAAAATCCACAAGGCTTCTACGAGATCGAGCCAGACGTTGATTAAGGAACGTCCGTCCAGAGCAGCGCTCAGGAGCGCACTGGTAAAATTGGCTTGGAGTTCGACACCTGAAATCCTTTGTGCGCCTTGGTTGAGACGGCTACTGTAAGGGGTGTAGAAAAAATCCTGGAGGCTGGGTGCGGTTGAACCAATCAAAACAATGCGATCGCGCAGAAGGCTGGGTTGTACGCGGTTTGCCAGAACATCTACCATTGAAACAATCTGAAAGCTATTGGGTTGCTTAAAGTTAGCTAATATTTGATAACCCTTGGAATCAGCCGTTACATAAGCCCCATCATTTGATTTAAAAACTGGGAAGACACCCCTCCCTAGCTGTAGGTAATCAGGGTTCACGCGCGATGGTCTAGGAGTAATTCCCTTTTCCTTCAAATAAATCAACGCCAACTGGAGCGCAAAACTTGTATGTAGTTTGTTATCTACATGTGCATATAAAAAGCTACGACGCACCTTACCATCAGCATCAACGACCACATTATTAAAACCAACTTGCTGGAGACGGTTTAGTACTGGGGATGGTGGAACACCCAAGCTTTTTTCAGTCTTCAATAGTTCAATTCCGATCAAGTTAGGGATCGTTTGAACAGCTTTGATGAATTCTACATGACCGGGTGGTACTGGGAGATCGCGATAAATATCCAGACCAATCGCTCGTGGCTCAAAGGCATTTAGTTTTTGTACTAAAGTTGCCATGACTGCGTCAGGAATGGGCCATTGTCCTACGTGCTTTAAGTCTTTTTCGTTAATTTCGACAATCACTATGCGCTCGTCTATTGGTTCTGAAGAACGCAAAAGAAACATCTGGTCTAAGGCTGCCAACTCCCAGGATTGAAACAGTCCAGCCATCCGCAGGATAATGATGCAGCTTGCAACAGCCGACGAAGCGATTGGTACTCGGCGCTCTTGTTGAAGCTGTTGCTTCAATCTTGTCCATATACTTTTTTTTACCATCGACCTGGTTGCAGGGTTATCCAAACAATTTTGTTGTATACACCATCGTGATACAACTTTCCTCAGTATGTGTAGATGGCTCGGTGCAAACTTTAAGTCTGGTCAATGAGAGACTTTTTCAAAATCAGAGTTGCTGATTATCCTTTCTTCAATACTAAGACAGCAGCGTTGTCGCTGTTTTGGCTATCCGTAAAGTGCTAAATAATTGGATGATGAAACGATACCCCATCATGCCAAAGATTTTGCCGTAGAAGTATTCGGTTTTAATTTTAGCAACTGCTGAAAAGGCCAAATACTTCTACGGCAAATATCTTTTTTTCCGTTTCGGGTGACATCGCTATTTTCTAGGGCACCCAAATTTAAAGCCCTGGCAAGGAGTTCTGAAAGTTGCGAGGACCTGTATAACCCGATAAATCAGCCAGTTTCTCTAAAGATTTCACACCTGGCTCGACCAATTTACCGTTGACTTCCCAGCTGGGGTAGCTTTGAATTCCCGCTTTTTGGCAGATTTCCGCCTGCTTTTGTGGAGCATTGGGATCGGCACACTCAACGTAATTGACTTGGCTGAATGCTTCTTTACCAAACAATTGCTTTTGATCGTGGCAGTGAGAACACCAGAAAGCACCGTACATTTTAGCTCCTGCTGCTTCAAGATGTTTCGCTAAAGCAACTTCTGCGGAGCTAGAGACGGTGGTAATGGGAAATGTTTGCGATCCGGTGGAGGCGGAGCCACCCCCTGAAGCGACTGGTGATTTCACAGTGGCATAGACGCCCAGAGTGCTAACTAGGGCTACCATTGCCACGACGATCCCGGTAAAAAAGAGTTGTCCCCAGTCCTCCCAAGCGCGACCGATCAAGGTCAGCACTAACAAGCTAAGGGAGAAGAAAGCGGAGGCAAGACAGTAGAGACAAACGGCTTTGATTTCAAATGCCAGTAGATACATCAAGTAGCCGCTGAAAACCGTCATAGCGGTGCCACCGGCAAATAATAGCAACCATGTCCAGTTTTCTAGTTGAGAATGCAGGTCTTTTTTTTCAACTGGGTTGGCTGCCATTGGAGCGAGGGCAAAAGCGACCATGCTGACATAAGCCAGCAAGCCAAACAAAGTTAAGGGAACACCAAAGACGGTGGCGTAGGGGCTGGAGAGGACTTGATTGCAACCGCTGGTGGGACAGGCAGCAGAGCCTCCTGTTAGCTTGACTACGGTTAGATAGCCTGTCACTAAGGCACCTAAAATAGCGATCGCCGCAATCAGCAGACGGGACCAGCGATGAATCCAGGGAGTAGAACGTCGGCGGCTCATGTCAGAACTGAGGTAGGAGGGCTAAGAAGTGAGAATCGAAAACTGAAGCGCGAAATTATCGCAGGCTAGAGGACTCAGTAAAAAGTTTTGAGATGTTAGTTTTTTGGAGTTAATTTAGAAAACCAACAACTAAAAACTAACAACTAACAACTGCAACTAACAACTAATAAGTGACCGAAGAAACTGGCTTGGGTTCCGCTTTGGTCGCAAAGCTGCGTCGGGTTGCTTCCACAAATTGGCTGACCCGGATCGGGTCAATGGGCTGCTCGATCCGCCCGTGGCGCTTGAGAGAGCTGGAAACAATCACGCCATCTGCGGCTTGCATCAGCGTAGAAATATTTTCCCAGTTGGCACCACTGCCGATAAATACGGGCGTCCCGTTGGCAGCGGCGGTTGCTAGTTCCAAGTCTTCTAGACTCGGAGGGCTACCCGTCGCCCAGCCACTTAAAATGACGCCATCTGCCAAACCCCGCTCAATCGTCTCTTGCACTGCTGTGGTCAGATTCGGGGAACCTAAAGGGCGACCGTGCTTGACTAAGACATCTGCCAAAATTTTTACATTACTGCCCAATTCCCGACGGTAACGGAGCAATTGATGCGCCTCGCCCTCAATCAGCCCTTGGTCAGTTGCCATGACCCCGGTGAGGACGTTGACGCGGATAAACTGAGCGTGGACGCAGGATGCAATTGCGATCGCGCTATGGGCATCATTGCGTAATACATTAATGCCTACAGGTAACGTCACCAAGTTCATGAGCCGCTGGATAATCAGTGTCATTGCACTAACGACCGCTGGATCTACCTGGTTTTTACTAAAAGGGGCGTCAAAGAAATTTTCCACAATAATGCCGTTCACGCCTCCAGCAGATAGCGCGGTCGCTTCCTGCTCAGCTCGATCGATAACCGCTTTCAGGCTACCTCCCCAGCGGGGAGATGTCGGCAGCGGCAGAAGATGAACCACGCCAATGATGGGATTCGGTGTCTTGAAGATTTGATTTAAGTCCACTTGTCTACCTGAAAACACCGGCGAATTCTTGCTACACCTGTCGGTTCTTCTCCTCCAAGCAGCAAAAATAGCAGTGAAATGAATCGCATCTTGGATGATGCCATTCTAGAATTTTATCTAGAATGGAGACAGGGGTAGATACCACTATCCAGTTCCCTACTCTGGTTAGTGAGTGGAAGATAGATTCTTCAACGACTCAACTCCTATCTTCATACCCAAACCCGATCCTCCCAGTTTGACACTCACGTCCCACTGGGTCGTACACTGCTGTGCCAAGAATAGGGTATAATATTTTGGCTTCAGCTTCTAACAGAATTTCTTTAGCCGTATTTAAACCGCATGGGCAATAAGCCAACAATTGCAATTTCTCACTTGGGCTGCGAAAAAAACCGTATTGATACCGAACATATGTTAGGTCTGTTGGTACAGGCAGGGTACCAAGTAGACAGTAATGAAGAATTAGCAGAATATGTTATAGTTAATACATGTAGTTTTATTGAGGCTGCAAGGACAGAGTCTGTCCGCACCTTAGTAGAACTGGCGGAAGCGAACAAAAAGATTGTAATCACAGGCTGCATGGCGCAGCACTTCCAAGAGCAGCTGCTGGATGAATTGCCAGAAGCAGTTGCCGTGGTGGGCACCGGCGATTATCACCAAATCGTCGATGTGGTTCAACGAGTGGAAGGCGGTGAACGGGTCAAGCAAGTTTCAGAGCTGCCGACCTACATAGCCGATGAAACAACGCCTCGCTACCGCACGACATCGGAAGGTGTCGCGTACCTGCGGGTAGCGGAAGGATGTGATTACCGCTGCGCGTTCTGCATTATTCCCCATCTCCGGGGAAATCAGCGATCGCGCTCCATTGAATCCATCGTCGCCGAAGCCCACCAGCTAGCCTCGGAAGGAGTCCAAGAGTTAATTCTCATCTCCCAGATCACTACCAACTACGGTCTGGATATTTACGGGAAGCCGAAACTGGCGGAACTTCTACGGGAGTTGGGAAAGGTTAACATTCCGTGGATTCGGATGCACTATGCCTATCCCACAGGCTTAACACCAGCCGTCATCGAAGCAATTCAGGAGACTCCTAACGTATTGCCCTATTTGGATTTGCCGTTACAGCACTCCCACCCGGAAATTCTCCGCGCCATGAACCGACCTTGGCAGGGACAGGTAAACGACCAAATTATTGAGCGGATTAAAACAGCTCTGCCTGATGCTGTACTGCGAACCACTTTCATTGTCGGGTTCCCTGGCGAAACGGAAGAGCATTTTGCACACTTGCTACAGTTCGTCCAGCGCCATGAATTTGACCATGTAGGTGTGTTTACTTTTTCTCCAGAAGAAGGCACCCCTGCCTTCACCTTGCCCAATCAACTGCCCCAAGAAGTCATGGATATCCGCAGGGATGCCTTGATGGAAGTTCAGCAGCCAATTTCCTTGAGAAAAAATCAAGCTTGTGTCGGCAAGATGGTTGATGTCTTGATTGAGCAAGAACATCCAGAAACTGGGGAATTAATCGGTCGATCTGCCCGATTTTCTCCGGAGGTAGACGGATTAGTCTACGTCCAAGGCGACGTCCCATTAGGTTCTATAGCATCGGTGGAAATTACAAGCACTGACATCTACGACCTGTATGGTCATGTCGCCAAGCCCGAAGCATGAAGAATGACAACTCAAGAATGAAGGCTGAAGAACCAAGGCAAATATTAATTCATACTTCAAACTTCATACTTAAAAACTTCATACTTCGCAATTCACAATTCTCGAACACTAACAACTAACAACAAATTATGACCCTTTCGTTCACAAGCCTAGGCCTTTCAGAAGCTCGCATTCAGCAACTAGAAAAACTAGGCTTTACTGCGCCCACACAAATTCAATCCCAAGCCATTCCTCATCTGTTGGCGGGCCGGGATGTGGTGGGACAATCCCAAACTGGAACCGGCAAAACAGCGGCTTTTTCGCTGCCGATTTTGGAACGGATCGACATTAAAAATCCCGCAGTCCAATCACTGATTTTGACACCGACGCGGGAATTAGCTCAGCAAGTTGCTCTGGCAATTCGCAGCTTTAGCAACGAGCGACGGTTGGGCGTGCTGACAGTATATGGCGGTCAAGCTATCGACCGGCAGATCCAGCGCCTCAGGCAGGGCGTTCAGATCGTAGTTGGAACCCCAGGACGGGTGATTGATTTGCTCAACCGGGGAGAGCTTAAGCTCGATCAAGTCAACTGGCTGGTATTAGATGAAGCCGATGAAATGTTGAGCATGGGCTTTATTGACGATGTAGAAACCATCCTCAAGCAAGTCCCCACCGAGCGTCAGACGGCATTTTTCTCGGCGACAATGCCGCCGACCATTCAAAAATTGATTGCGAAGTTCTTGCGATCGCCGATGAACGTCTCTGTAGAGCAGCCCAAAGCTGCTCCCTCCCGGATTAACCAGGTGGTATACATGGTGCCCCGCGGCTGGTCAAAATCTCGCGCCTTGCTGCCCATCCTAGAACTGGAAGATCCCGAATCTGCCTTAATCTTCGTGCGGACGCGCAAGACAGCCGCGGAACTGACCAACCAACTGCAAGCTGCCGGTCACAGTGTAGACGAGTACCACGGCGACCTCAATCAACAAGCCCGGGAACGGCTGCTGATGAGGTTCCGCCAACACCAAGTGCGCTGGGTAGTCGCCACCGATATTGCGGCGCGGGGTTTAGACGTTGACCACCTGAGCCATGTGATTAACTACGATCTGCCAGATAGCGTGGAAAGTTACATCCACCGGATCGGGCGTACAGGTCGCGCTGGTAACGCAGGAACAGCTATTTCCCTGATTCAACCAATGGATCGTCGGAAATTGGTGCTAATTGAGCGGAAAGTCCGACAAACCCTGAAAATCGTCCAAATTCCCACACGGGCGGAGATCGAAGGGCGACGTCTGGAAAAACTGCAAGCTCAAGTACGCGAAGTATTGAGCGGAGAGCGCATGGCTTCGTTCTTGCCTGTCGTGGCGCAATTGAGTGAAGAATACGACGCCCACGCGATCGCGGCAGCAGCACTGCAAATGGTGTACGACCAAACTCGTCCCTCTTGGATGTCCAGCGAACAAGAAACACCAATGGACGATCGGGGAATCTCTACTAAGCCAAAGCTGATCAAGCGTCCCAAACCAGAAGTGAAAAGCGAGAACACAGAAGTCAGAAGGCAAAAGCCTGAAGAAATCCGCAATTAAAGTAGCGTAGAAAACGAAAATTTCTTCTAGCTTCTGTTGAAGGAGAGAGAATAAATGACAGGGGTGAACTTCTCCCCGTCTCCCCTCTCCATTTTGAGAAGAGTGGGTTTAGTTCAAGGGTCGGTTTTTTATAGACAAACTCTGGAGCGAACCCACTTTGGCAATCCCTTTCCCCTCTCTGACTCCTGTGGCTTTAACTGTATCTGCTGCGAATTCTCCTGCCCTAAGTAACCCTGTTGGACGGCAGTCCTGGCCTGGACTGATTGAGGCATATCGGCAATATCTGCCGGTGACGGACACAACGCCAGTCGTAACACTGCTGGAGGGCAATACTCCATTGATCCCGGTTCCCGCGATCTCTCAGATTGTGGGTAAACAGGTGCGCGTGTTGGTGAAGTATGACGGTCTCAATCCCACTGGTAGCTTTAAAGACCGGGGGATGACGATGGCAATTTCTAAGGCAAAGGAAGCTGGTGCCAAAGCCGTCATTTGCGCCAGTACCGGCAACACTTCAGCCGCTGCTGCTGCCTATGCCCGTCGGGGCGGAATGCGAGCGTTTGTATTGATTCCTGATGGTTACGTGGCGCTAGGCAAGTTAGCTCAGGCGTTGCTGTATGGGGCGGAAGTTTTGGCAATTAAAGGAAATTTTGACCGGGCGCTTGAAATTGTACGGGAGATGGCAGAAAATTACCCCGTCACGCTGGTGAACTCGGTAAATCCCTATCGCTTAGAAGGACAAAAAACTGCTGCTTTTGAAGTGGTAGAAGCGTTAGGAAATGCTCCCGATTGGCTGTGCATCCCCGTAGGGAATGCCGGAAATATAACTGCATACTGGATGGGATTTTGTCAATATCATCAGGAAGGGAAATGCGATCGCTTGCCCCGAATGATGGGATTCCAAGCGTCTGGCGCATCTCCCCTGGTTACAGGTCAGGCAGTGCCGAATCCAGAAACCCTGGCAACCGCTATTCGCATCGGTAATCCTGCTAACTGGGAACGGGCGATCGCTACTCAACAAGCCAGCATGGGTCAGTTCAACGCAGTGACAGATGCCGAAATTTTAGAAGCCTATCGTCTCTTGGCATCCGAAGAAGGTATTTTCTGCGAACCTGCTAGTGCGGCTTCCGTTGCTGGACTTCTGAAAGTAAAAGATCAAGTTCCCGCAGGCGCTACCGTAGTGTGCGTCCTGACTGGGAATGGTTTAAAAGACCCAGATACGGCAATTAAACATAGCGAAAATTCGTTTAAACAGGGAATTGAGCCAGATTTAGCGACCGTGGCGCAGGTGATGGGATTTTGAGCAGTTAGGCTCAGTTTCATTAGATTATTTCTGAAGTGTGCGCTCCCTCCAAACCTTCCTTATTGCGGTGGTTAAGGAGGGAACTTTACACCTTTTAAGCTTTTGAGCCGGGATTGCGCCCCTCCTCTTCTTGTGAAGACGGAGGGGTTTGTTTATTGTTTTTGCTAGCTTGAGTGCTTACTCCTACCCACTGACCGCGCGGAGCTGATTGGCCTGATGCCGCTGGTTGGCGGGTTATGCGCTCCCGACTAAGTCGATCGAGGGTATCCCCAATCGCAGTCGTTAAACTTCTGCGGGTTTGTGCATGATTGGTCTGCTCAGATTTTAAAGCCTGGGTAAGGCGATCGCGCTCAACCATCGCCTCGGTTAGTTT
The DNA here is from genome assembly GCF_014695635.1 of Coleofasciculus sp. FACHB-712. Taxonomy (NCBI): domain Bacteria; kingdom Bacillati; phylum Cyanobacteriota; class Cyanophyceae; order Coleofasciculales; family Coleofasciculaceae; genus Coleofasciculus; species Coleofasciculus sp. FACHB-712. The sequence goes on from NZ_JACJOQ010000380.1 coordinate 10,920, forward strand.
CGCTTTTAACTCCTCCAAATTTTCTAGTTGTTCTACTTCTGCACGAATTGCCTCCATAGCACCCGGATCGTCCTCTGTGGGTTGTGGTGAACTCTGGAGTTGCCGTAGTTGACTTTTGAGCTTTTCAATCTGTTGTTGAGCTAGCTTTGCCTCAGTTCGGCGTTGCTGCGCTTCTGTGTTATACAGTTGACGCCAGTTTGCCGCACTTTCCAAAGCCGCATCGCGATCGCGCTCTAACTCTGCTAGCTGCTGTTTCAGGGTCTTAATTTCAGCCAACCACTGCGCTACCTCGTGGGCCATTAATAACGACTCCTCATCGGTTACAACGATCAATTTTTAACAAAATTTGCCGATTTGTCATACACACTATCGATAGTTTTACAAAACCCCTGTAACCTTAGTAGTTGATTTGGCACAGTATAGAAAACGTTGTATACGGAATCAAACAATAATGCGCTCGTTCTTAGCCTATGCTGCTCTTAGAGGCTCCTCAATCCGTTTTTTCCGTTTCTTTCGACATCTCAGCTGGGCGACTTTAAAGAAAACCTTCCAGCGCGTAGCCCAACGGCGGTTAACAGGACTTTCGGCAGAAATGGCCTACAACGCCATGTTAGCTTTGTTTCCAGCCATTTTGGCAATCTTGACCGCAATTGGCCTGTTTCAATCCTCATCAGACACTTTTGAAGGGTTAGCTAAGCAATTGAGTGAAATTGCTCCTCAAGAAGCTCTTTTCCTTATTGAAGGTTTTGCCCGCGAAATCAGTCAATCGCAAAATCAAGGGCTGTTTTCCCTCAGTTTTGTTGCAGCTATTTGGGCGTCTTCTGGGGCGCTGAGTGCCGCCATGACCGCTCTCGATCAAATCCATCAGATTCCGCTAGAACAAACCCGACCCTTTTGGAAAGCCAAATTAATTTCTATCGCTCTAACAATTGGTACCATTGTCCTGCTGATTATTGCTTCCTTTTTAGTATTTATTAGCGACCTGATTGTGAAGCTATTAATCAGCCAAAGTGGATTATTGGAATTGTTAAGTATTTGGCGGCTTTTTAGCTGGCCTTTGGCATTAGGCATTGTTGCCTCAGCCTTTGCTTTTATCTATCGCTATGGTCCTAGCCGCTGGGTTGCTGGAACCCCGATTATGCCAGGAGCAATGGTAGCGGCTGTATCCTGGGCGATTATATCAGCTTTGTTTCGGCTTTACGTCTCTAACTTTGGTAATTACAACAAAGCCTATGGTGCAGTAGGTGCCGTTATTGTTTTAATGCTATGGCTGTATATGAGTTCTCTAGTACTGCTGATTGGCGATCAGTTAAACGTTACGGTGGGAGAATCTATGCGGCATCACAGCAAGGCGAAACTAGCCTCTTTAGAGGCTGAGTCGGCACCAGAATCAAAAGCTGGGTAAATTGAGATTTAAACTTTTTCTGGGTACTTCATTAAGGGAACCGTCGGTGTTTCCTCCTCAATGCGGATTTGCACTTCTTTGACATAGGAACTCATGTAAGACATCACTGCATAGATAAAGAGAACAACACCGACCATCTCCAAGCACTCTTCCAAGCTTGACATCAGCATATATCCAATCGCCTGTATTGTCTGCTTGGTTGAAGTGGCTCCCCAAATTAAACGACCATAGTGATATACGTAAAATCCACTCACTAACTCCATGCCAATCGACCCTCCAACAAAGAAAGTTCCGGCAATCAGAAATAAACGCCGTATCTTTGCGGGAAGATGGACGAGAAATTTTAAGAAGAATATTAAGGTAAGTGCTTATGTAAAATAAATTACACATAATAAAAAGTAGAATAAGCTAAAACAAAAGTCAAGAAAACAAGAGACTTATGAGATTTATTAGAGATTTAAGCCGAGAAACTCAAAGGATTCTCAAAAGAATTTATAAAGAAAGTAGACATCATCAAGTGAG
>NZ_JACJOQ010000381.1:0-38117 GCF_014695635.1 Coleofasciculus sp. FACHB-712
TTTTTCAACTAATGTGTTTGCGCTCATTATGCGATCGCTTCCCATTCATCCCAGGTAACTTGAAACTCTTTATAGACTTGTTCCATCGCTAACTCCTCTGTTTCAAAGTAACCTTCTTCGGAAGATCCCCGCTCCTGCGATATTTGGAAGAGATAGAAACCAGAGTCAGTTGTGTATTGCACAATTCTAATTTCTTGAGGTGGAGATAGCTCTATTTTTTCCCCATTTACATAGCGATACCGACGCACGACTCTGGTAGATGTATGCTGCGAACTTAGAAACACACGATGCTTTAAGATGGGCAATCGTTGTTTGAATAATTCGAGTAGCTCAAAAAAAACATCTAGAGCTTTGGCTTCGTCTCCAAATTCTTGCAAAATAATGTTATTCCATCCTGCTGTTGATGATTCCCAATTGTAATATCTAGCAATCCAATCATGAAATTGTCCAAATGGAGGAATTTCTTCTAGAATAGCAACATTATTTGTTTGTCTAGCAAAATAGTACCCGGAAATAAATGCCTTTAATAAGGTAATAGACTTCTTTCCCAAGTACATACCAGGTCTAGGTTTTATTCTTTCCAAAAGCTCATAGATAGGCATTTTTGAAGGGATATAAAGGTACCAGACAGTATCTTGCTTTACCTAGAAACAGGACAGAATTTTTAATTCAACCGTTTTCAAGAGTCGATGCAGGAAATGTATAACATTACGGCACGGATAGGATAATATAATTAGCTTCTATTCTGCGGCTGCAAGAGATGCCTCGGATAACTTTTTGGTGCTGTTTGAAGAATTTTAGAATCTGTAATGGCTTCACTTATCCAGTTTTAATCAGAAAAAAGTCTAAATTAAATTCATGATTTTCCCACAAAATTACCTCTGTAGCTGATTAAATATGGATAAAAAAGAGGCAAAAGACTTTATCTTTGCCTCCAAATAAATTATCTATTTCTTGCGGAGGACGCTAAGTATAATTCCCTTTGCGTATCTTGGCGAGCCTTTGAGTTTCTAATTACTCAAACCTGTCGATGATGCCACCGCCGAGTACAATGTCTCCATCGTACAAAACCGCAGCTTGTCCAGGGGTAATCCCGAACTGAGGTTCATCGAAGACAAGCTTGATTCGCGAATCTTCCAGAGGAATTACGGTGACTGGCACTGCCTTTGAACGATAGCGGACTTGCACTTCGGCGCGGATGGGACTGGTGGGTTCTGGGATAGAAACCCAGTTTAACCGCGCTGCGGTGCATTCAGGCTTGTGAGTGCTAGCGCGATCGCCTACAATCACTCGATTCCGTACCGCATCCAACGCCACCACATACAGCGGTTCCGCCGCCGCAACACCAATTCCCTTCCGCTGTCCAATGGTGTAGTGATGGATACCCGTATGCTGACCTAACACCTTCCCGGACTGGTCAACAATGTCACCCGTTTGCTGAGAAATGTACTTGTCTAGAAACGTCTGCATGGAACCGTGGGATTCAACCAAACACAAATCCATACTTTCCGGCTTATCAGCGGTTTTTAAGCCGAATTCTGCGGCGATACGCCGAGTTTCTGTCTTGTGTAGTTCTCCCAACGGAAACATCGATCCCGCTAGCATTTCTTGGCTCAAATCGTACAAAAAGTACGACTGATCCTTAGATAAATCTACAGCCCGACGCAGCTGATAACGTCCCGTTTCTGCGTCATACCCGATCCGCGCATAATGACCCGTGGCAATTTTATCAATCCCCAACTCTTCAGAGGCATAGCGCAGCATCGGGCCAAATTTCACGGCCTTATTGCACTGAGAACAAGGCAACGGAGTAATCCCCGATTCGTATCCCGCAACTAGGTAATCGACAATATTTTCCTGAAAAACATCCCGGCTATCAACAATGTGATGGGGAATGCTCAACTGTTCGCAAAGAGAAGCCGCATCGACCATTCCCTCAGAACAGCATTGACCTTTACCCTTCATTAGCCAGAGGGTAAGACCAACAACTTCATATCCTTGATGATGGAGGGTGGCAGCTGCGACGGAACTATCAACTCCACCGGAGAGGCCGACGACGACTTTATTCATAGAACGAAAAAGTGAATTACTGAATTATCAGTTTTTTCTTTTCTAGACTAACACTTTGATAATCGTCATTCGTCTAGAGTGATTAGTCCTTTGTCTGTAGGCGTTATCAAGTTAGAACGTTCCAACCTGACAATATTCCAACGTTTTAATCACTAATGATGAAGGACTGATGACTAATTATGCTAGATTGACTACAAATTTTGTCCGCACAATTCCTGGAAGATCGCCGAGGAGAGCTGATTTTAAATGAGGAGCAATCAGCAGCGTTTACTCACTCATGGCAACAGAGAAAGAAAAACCTGTTGGCTGTTGTCCCTTGCCTCCTGCTTGTTCTGGGGTGGATATTTGCTCATTCCACACCCAATTCCAGCAGCAGCCAGACCTCTCCCTACACCACCTGATGTGCTTCCTGGCTTACCTACATCACCAAATACTCCGCCAGCGTTTCCTCAAGATACTTTGCCCTCGATTTCACCGAATCCTTCGGGCAGGCGAGAGATTGAATTTCAGGCACCACCACCAATTACACCTAGCAGAAGGACACCCAGCAGAAGTAGAGATGAGAATTCTCCCCCGGTGCGTCGGAATTCTCGTCTCTTTGGGGTTTTTATTAATGGGGATAGCCCGCTGTTGTTAGCCCAAGTCCGAAAAATAGAACCCGAAGCTTTTGTGCGGTACGGCGGGGGTGTAATCCAAGCTGGAGTATTTGCTGATGAAGTTAAAGCCCAGCAGCGGATTCGGGATCTGGAAGAATGGGGCATTCGGGCAAAAATCAGTGCTTATTCTGAGGAGAATTTTAATGCTGATGCAGAGAATTTCGATTCTCGTCCAGTCACCCGTAGGGATGAAGTGGAGGAAGTTACCTATTTCGTTGTGATTCCAGGGAGTCAGGAGTATTTACCTAACATTGCTGCCCACATGATCCGGCTGGGGTTCTCCGAAGATGCGGTGTTTCAAAGAGAGGTACCACGCGGACCCCACGTTGCGGTCGGCCCTTTTGAGGATCAGTCACAAGCAGAACGCTGGAGTCGGTTTCTTCGCTCTAATGGTATGGATGCGCGGGTGGTTTATTTTGGTCAATAGCGTGCCCCTGCTGTAGGGGCGGGGAGACTTTGCCCATGCTCATGCTGAGTAAGATAAAACTTAGAACTCACAGGAATCAGCACTGAAATTGGCACAGATGCAACAAAGGCAGGAAAAGATTCAGCAAATGGTGGTGACTGCCCAGCAGATGCGCGAGATTGAAGGGCGTATCTTTGCTGCTGGAATGCCGGTGGCGGCTTTGATGGAAAAGGTGGGGGGACTGATTGCTAGTCGAGTTCAAGCGCTTTATCCTTGTTTGCCCCCCTTATTCCCCTCGTCAACGGGGGGAGGTAAGAAGGGACTGCGTGTAGGCGTTTTGGTGGGACCGGGTCACAATGGGGGCGATGGGTTGGTGGTCGCCCGTGAGTTGCATTTTCAGGGTTATGAAGTTGTTATCTATCGTCCAATTGCCAAGCTGAAAGAATTAACTTTGCAACACGCCCAGTATGCTGAGAGTTTGGGCATTCCCTGTGTTGAGGAGATTGAGCCGCTACAAGAATGCGATCTCATTATTGATGGTTTGTTTGGGTTTGGGTTGGAAAGAGCGATCGCAGAACCGATATTTTCTGCGATTCATCAACTTAATCAGTGGTCTAAGCCAGTCATTAGTATCGATTTGCCTTCCGGTTTGCACACCGATACTGGGGAAGTTCTGGGAACGGCGGTTCGTGCAACTTACACGTTTTGCTTGGGCTTGTGGAAATTAGCATTTCTGCAAGATCGAGCCTTGGAATCTGTTGGAAAAGCCGAACTGATTGATTTTGGTATCCCGGTGGCGGATATCTCGGCGGTACTAGGTGAGACGCCCAACATTCAGCGGGTGACACCAGCAGTTGCGATCGCGCATCTTCCGATTCCTCGCGCCGCCGTGACTCACAAGTATAAACAAGGACATCTGCTGTTAATTTGCGGTTCTCGCAAGTATGCTGGAGGCGCGATTTTAACGGGACTGGGAGCGAGAGCCAGTGGCGTCGGGATGCTCTCAATTGCGGTGCCAGAATCGCTGAAACCTTTGCTGGTGGCTCAATTACCGGAAGCGCTGATTATCGGTTGTCCGGAGACAGAGACAGGTGCGATCGCATCTTTGCCTGAAGAAATTGATTTGAGTTCCTATAATGCGATCGCTTGTGGTCCCGGTTTGACAAAAGATGCCACGTCAGTCGTCGAAAAAGTATTAGAAAGCGATTTGCCGATTGTTTTAGATGCTGATGGCTTGAATATCCTCGCCCAATTAAACCCGATACCGACTCTCTCTAAACGACAAGCACCTACTGTTCTCACCCCTCATACAGGTGAGTTTAAGCGTTTGTTTCCAGATGCACCCGATACCACGAAAGATCGGGTAAGTGCAGTTCGGGAAGCAGCCCAGCAAAGTGGGGCAGTGGTACTCCTGAAGGGGGCAAGGACTGCGATCTGCCATCCTGGTGGCTCAGTATGGATTGTTCCCGAAAGCACTCCCGCTTTAGCCCGTGGCGGTAGTGGAGATGTGCTAACGGGGCTAATGGGTGGATTGGTCGCAACGGCATCTCAGCAAGAGTTACCCATCGCAGAGATGGTGCAAAGTGCGGCTTGGTGGCACGCTCAAGCCGGAATTTTGGCAGCCGAGGAGCGGACTGAGTTAGGAGTTGATGCGTATACTTTGACTCAGTATTTGATGGCAGTTGTGCATAGAGCTTACGGCACTGCGATCGCCACGGCGTTCTAGTATTCTTGGCAACAGAAGGAAACAGCGCGAAATTTAGCCGTATCGCAGCGGTATTGCTTTTAGCAAATGGCTTCTTGTCACTGCAATTCTTCTCTGTTATCAGCCGAATTTAGTTGAAAATATTGTCGGATGGTTGTGGGAAATGATGATGGAAGATTAGAGAAATCGCCGTTGTTTTTTATGAAGCGCTTGGAAGGCGATCGCTTTCTCCTTACTCTTCTCCTAACGTCAGCAAACCTGCTTTTCTATCTACTACTAACCGCCGATTTTCTAGCCAGGGTAAACCCAGTAAAACCTCGGTAATTTCTTCACCCCCTAAAACGGGAATAGTAAACTCTTTACCCTCCATAACAACAGTTCCTCGATAAAGATTAAACGTTGCTTCTCCCCTTGCTGTCTGCATTTGCTCTTTCTTGACAAATGACCATCCCAAACTCTCTACATCTTGGATATCCATTACCAACCAGTCAGTGAATCCGGTGTCTAGCAACGCATTCACTGTAACTAATGAACCATCATCCGCGATTAAGTCAATCTCAAAAAATAGCTCGCCCTTCTCGCCAAAATAGCCTTGGATCATATTCTGCCGCAAGTCCCGGTTTCATTCAGGCGCATTGCCATCAGCACTGCTGTAGGGTGCTTCTGCTTGGCTTTTTGGAAACTGACTTCTTCATCGGGGTCAATGAAATAGTCTCCGCTTTCTGGCTCAATATGTATGAACCAGTCGTAATGCTCCGCGACTAATTCCGGGTAAACTTGGTTAAAAATTTCCCGACATCGCTTACCATATGCTTCATCCTCAGCTTTGCGTTTTGCTATCTCTTCTGGAGAAAGCGGGGGGCGATCGGGAAAAATTCGGCTGCCACGCGGTACTCGTCTGTGGGTTTTCTGGGTCATGATTACCGTTCCGTAGTCGTGTAACTATTTAATAGTATATCTTTATGTAGGTGTGGCGATTTAATGGGCGCGATCGCTTAATTTCAATTATTTAAAATCGACAAGATTATGGAAGCGATCGCATTTTAAAATAACTGAAACGGATTAGTAATAAAAAAGTGATTATTCTCGTCATGGGCGTATCTGGTAGCGGCAAATCTACCGTCGCCCAGCTACTCTCACAAGAACTAAACTGGGGCTTCAGCGACGCCGACTGCTTCCACTCAACCGCTAATATTGAAAAGATGAGCCGAGGCATTCCCCTGACCGATGCCGACCGAATGCCGTGGCTGCAAGCAATGCAACACGCCATCGACCAATGGCTACAGGAAGGCAAGAATCGGGTACTAGCGTGTTCTGCCTTAAAAGAATCCTATCGTCAGATGCTGTGGCGAGATCCACAACAGATGCGCCTCGTTTATCTCAAAGGGAGTTTCGAGGCGATCGCGCAGCGGTTGGAAGCGCGTCAAAGCCACTTTATGACCAAAACACTCCTGCAAAGCCAGTTTGACACCCTTGAGGAACCACAGAATGCCCTCTGGGTGGACGTTTCCGAGCCGCTGGACGTAATTGTGCAGCAGATTCGCAGGCGTCTAGAAATCTAAAGCGAGCGATCGCATATCATTTCAAATCCACTGTCTCGCCACAGGCAATCCTAAAATCTCAAACCCACACCACCCTGGACTGAAACAGCAGTACCACCGCCATCGCGGTAGGCATCAAAAGCAATAATCGCATTGCCAAAAAGAACAGCATTGCTGTTGGGAACGACGTAATCAATCCCCGGTTGAATCGCAAAACTGGTTTTATCCCCTACCGGCGAAGGCGTCCGATTCCCACTGCCAAAAGCAACGCCTGCACCCACATAGACATCTGTTTGCCAGTTAAGGGGGATATCATAGGAAATCGTTGGCACAACCGCTGGACTCGCCCCAATTAGCGCTTGTGCCCTTAAGGAAAGGGGAGCTTGCAGGAGTTTGTAGCGTACAGCAACCACCCCACCGATTTGGCGACCTTCTCCAAAATCATTATCATTAATCCCCACCGTAGCACCAACACCCACATAGCTGCCGTATGCTGCTTGAGCCGATGCTGGCTGACAAAAAGCAAACCCTATCTTACCGGAAGCCGAATCGGTTACGGGAAGCAAAAAGTAAAACGCAAAAAATAAAAAGTAAAAAAGGCTTTTTTTTACCTTTTTCCTGTCACCTTCTAAGGCGACTCCTTCTTGCAGAAATAAATCCTTGAAACGCTCCATTTCCCCACTCCTCAGCGCCCATGAAGCAAAATGCTCCATGTTTGTGTCGATTGTATTCTAATTTATCCTGAATTTCCTCAGTACCAAATTATTCATAGCCAGAGATAAAAAACACCGCCCCAAGCTTTCTCGGAACGGTGTTTATTCTTTTGAAACGTTAGCGTTACAAACGATGACTCTGTTTCACATCTACTTGGTCGGCATCGGTGGCATAATCACCTTGTCAATCGCATGAATGATGCCATTAGTGGCTTCGATGTTAGCCTGAGAGACATTGGCGTTGCCCACCATCACGCCATCGTTTCCAACCTTAACGGTGACTGGGCTGCCTTCAACTGTCGTCACTTCTCCAGATTTCAACTGGGAAGAACTCACTTTGCCGGGAATGACGTGGTAGGTCAAAATCTGAACCAGCATCGCTTTATTTTCTGGTTGCAGTAACTTTTCGACAGTGCCTTCGGGTAAAGCTGCAAATGCTGCATCAGTCGGTGCAAAAACCGTGAATGGTCCTTGTTGTTCGAGGGTTTCGGTCAAACCTGCGGCTTCCAAAGCAGCAGTCAGAATTTTGAATGAACCATTTTGGGCAGCAAGCGCAACCAAATTGCTACTTGAGGGCATCGTCCCTTGTGTAGCAGCCGGGTCAGGACCTTCGCCGGGGGCTGGCATCATCCCTTCTGTGGCAGGGGGCTGAGTGCTGTTGCTGGGGGATTGCATCATCCCTTCTGTAGCAGGGGGCTGAGTGCTGTTGCTGGGGGATTGCATCATCCGGTCGGTAGAAGACGGCTTCGGCTGAGCGCCTTGGCTAGGGATAGCGGTAGGGGATGGTACAGTTCTTGGGGTTGACTGAGCGCTGCGATCGCGATTGTAGGGCGGCTTGCTGAAAACGTCTGATTGAAGAATTTCAGGGTTGGGATTCACCTGGGCACCAGCTGGCAGACCCATAAGGGTACTAGCACCGATAACTCCCATCAGGCTAGCCAGTTGTTTAATCAAACTGTTGCGTTTTTGATTGGTCATTGCTAAGGGTTTCCCTAAAAACTTAGACTTAGTTAAGTTCACATTTTGTTACATATGTTTACCTCTGCCTAAAGTGTGAGTTCCTCTGCCAACCGATCGGGAAACCGGGACAACACAGGGGGATTGAACAATCTAAGTAGCTAAATAGGCGAAAAGGCGCGACTTATTTCTTATTAAGAATGTCAGCGTTAGCTTTCTTCGTGGCGGCTTGTTAAGAGCTAGGGGTTGCAAGGCGGCTGGTATGCTCTTGAGACTAAAAGGAGAATTTTGTTGCGATCGCGCCTACGTTTACCCACGCTCATCTAGGCAGAAACTATTTCTATTTCGTAGCGATTCCGGCTTTTCTCCCTCCTGCCTACTTTCTGTTGGAGGGAGTAAAAAGTTCGCGTGTCTGACTAAATAGAGCTTTGTTCTCCGCTTTGCTGAGGCTAGCACCGCCCTCTCCACTGGGCGAGTTGAGTCATGATTGCCGTTTCTGGCTTCAACCGCCCTCAGTCAGGCAAAATTTATTGCAATCCAGTTAATTAACTGGAAATACTACTTCTTTATATATAAACAAACTTAAGCAATAGCTTCATTATCTATGCCTTTTGATTATACCCTCTGATAGAGGTGGACAATTAAGCCAGCTTGTTATTCTAATAACAACAAAAAGATAACAACATCAACAAAAAACATTAATAAGAACGGAGCAAAAAAATGGGAATTATTGCTTGGATTGTTTTAGGTCTGATTGCGGGTGCGATTGCTAAAGCCATTTATCCCGGTCATCAAGGCGGCGGTATTCTCGCCACAATGGTATTAGGTATTTTAGGTGCCCTGGTTGGTGGTTATTTAGGACAAGTTTTACTGGGGTCATCGGGAGGCGCAGCCTACGGAGCGTTGACAGTACCGAGTATTGCTTTTGCTGTTCTAGGTGCAATGGTTCTGCTATTCCTGTGGGGCTTGTTAACTCGCCAGAGAGCTTAATTAAGGGTTCCCTTTTATTACCATCTAGCATTTAGAAAGAACCCCAGCTTAGCCTGGGGTATTTTTATTGGGTCTATTTTGTGTTACAGCCGTCGTTATTTGGCTGCATTTAATAGAGCCGATTCGCTCATTTTTTATTAAAAAAATAAAGCCATTTGAACTCAACTTTTAATTTGGCAAAGTTGTAATTTTTCAAGCTGTATTTTTTATAAGCAGAAATAAGTAATTTAATAAGTACATCTGCCCAAAAACAATAATTTTTGCTTTTAGTTCCACCGATGCAAATAATAACAATAGTAGGCTAAAAGCGTTAGATTAACAGTGTTACTTAAAAATAGAAGGAGATAAAAAATGCTGGAGTTGTACCAATTTGAGCTATCCCACTACTCCGAAAAAGTGCGACTGCTGCTGGATTATAAAGGTCTGCCCTACCGCAAAATTGAGGTAACACCAGGAGTGGGACAGGTAGAATTGTTCCGGATGTCTGGTCAACGACAGGTACCTGTCCTGAAGGATGGCAACACAGTAATTGCTGATTCGACAGCGATCGCTAAGTACCTCGACAAGGAATATCCCGACCGACCCCTGATCCCAGTTGACCCGAAACAAAAGGGACTGTGCTTACTGATCGAAGCCTGGGCAGATGAATCTATTGGTTCCAAAAGTCGTAAGGTGTTGTTTGGGGCACTCAGCCAAAATCAGAACTTCCGCACCTCGATTTTACCCAGCAATACGCCAGATGCTCTCAAGACTCTTGTGGGGGCACTGCCTGGTGAAGTGCTGAATCTCCTGGGTCTTGGCGTCGGATACGGCCCCGATGCCGTACAATCGGCGACAGAGGATCTTCAGCAAGACCTAGAGAGCCTATCCCTGCTACTATTGGAAAGCCCTTACTTAGTCGGCGACTATCCAACCTTGGCAGATTTTGCCGTCGCTGGGCTGAGTATGCTGATTAAATTTCCCTCTGGCCCCTATCTTGACCTTCCCGAAACCCTTAGAGGCAAAGGAATCCCTGGTTTGGCTGACCGTAGCGCTTACGAGACATTTTTCAACTGGCGCGATCGCCTTTATGCCGATTATCGCAAACCCCTAAGTGCCAACACAACCGCCGGAGCCACAGGCTCAACGCCAACATCAATTGAGATAGATTAGGAAATCCATTTTAGATTTTAGATTTTGGATTGGTTGAAAAATCCAAAATCTAAGATTGAGCGAATAGTTAGGCTCCGAGAATTAGGGTAAACTTTGGATGCCTAAGTGTTCTGAAGCAACACTAAAAAGACTCCAGAAGCGATTATGGAAATGCCATTAGGGTCGGTAATTCAAGGCTCCCTCAGTCAGGGACTAGAAGTAAGACTGCATCCCGATATTTCTGTAGAGGATATGCGGGTTGGCAAATTTCTGGTAGTCAAAGGTGCCCGTTCAGACTTCTTCTGTATGCTCACAGACGTTTCGCTGGGCACCTCCAGTCAGCGAATTGTTGCCAATCCTCCCAGTCCAGAGGACACTTTTTTGCAAGCGGTTCTAGCAGGGAGTGGCACCTATGGCACCATCAATCTGACGCCGATGTTAATGCTGACACGAGAAGCAACAAAGTCAGTAGGCGCTTATGTGGTGGGTGCCGAAAATCCTAACTCCAACGGCAAATCCAACGGTGCAACTCTGGGATCGTTTCAACTACAAAGCAGTGCTGATACTGAGATGGAGTTGATGCCCGTTAAGACAATTCCCAGTCATTTCAGCCAGGTTTATGATGCGACGGAACGCGATTTCCGCGCCGTCTTCGGTTGGGAAGATGACCCCACTCGGTGCAACTTCGCCATCGGTCAACCTTTGGATATGGATGTGCCCGTATGTCTGGATTTACACCGATTCGTGGAACGCAGCAACGGCGTTTTCGGGAAATCTGGCACCGGCAAATCCTTTCTCACCCGCTTACTCTTATCTGGCATCATCCGCAGGCAGGCAGCGGTCAATTTAATTTTTGATATGCACTCGGAATATGGCTGGGAAGCTGTCCGCGAAGGCAAACACTTCAGCACTGTCAAAGGCTTGCGGCAGCTATTCCCAGGACAGGTGCAAATTTACACCCTTGACCCCCAATCTACCAAGCGGCGCGGGGTGCGTGACTCTCAGGAACTGTACCTCAGCTACGACCAAATCGAAGTCCAAGACATCATGCTGGTGCGGAATGAGTTAGGTCTTTCCGAAGCAGCTTTGGACAATGCCAATATTCTGCACGCCGAGTTTGGCAACTCCTGGATTGTCCAACTGTTGAATATGACCAACGAGGAAATCCAGCTGTTCTGCGAGGAGAAGAAGGGTCATAAGGGTTCAATTATGGCGTTGCAGCGCAAGCTGATGCGCCTGGAAAATCTCAAATATCTGCGAACTGCCTGTCCCCACAACTACGTTAATCAAATTTTGCAATGCCTCGATGCAGGTCAGCACGTGGTGATTGAGTTTGGTTCTCAGTCAGATATGCTCTCCTATATGCTGGTGACAAATATGATCACCCGCCGCATTCACAAAGCTTATGTAAGCAAGTCTGAATTGTTTTTGCAGACCAAGAACCCGATCGATCGTCCTCAGCAGCTAGTCATTACGATAGAAGAAGCCCACCGCTTCCTTGACTCCGCCATCGTGCAAAGTACCATTTTTGGTACGATTGCCCGCGAGATGCGAAAATACTTTGTCACCCTTCTGGTGGTAGATCAGCGTCCCTCTGGAATTGATAATGAGGTGATGTCCCAGATTGGCACCCGCATCACTGCTTTGCTAAACGATGACAAAGACATCGACGCCATTTTTACTGGCGTCTCTGGCGGCATGAGTCTGCGTTCCGTTCTAGCAAAATTGGATTCCAAGCAACAAGCTTTAATTTTGGGTCACGCGGTTCCAATGCCTGTGGTGGTGCGGACTCGCCCTTACGATGAAACGTTCTACAGAGAAATTGGCGATACTTGCTGGGAAGAGATGCCAGACGATGAAGTGTTCGCTGCGGCTGAAGCCGCTAAAGCTGATATTGGTTTTTGATCGTGGTTTTTAATCCGTAGTCAATAGTCATTGGACTATTGACTACGGACTTCTAGGCAAAAATAGTTCGGTTATCCCACAACGACTAGAGTACCCGTTGAAGGGTTTTCCGTGGATGATTATATATATAGGACACAGATAGGACGCTTTTAGCTAATGATTTTCCGGGTGGTACTCAAGGGTTAACGGGAATTTGCCAGAGCAGCAAGTTTAACCCAATCGGATGAACCTTTCAACCTGGAGCGTCGTCTATCATTAGTGATACGATAGAAATGTAAAACAAACTCATACCGACTTTGACTTTTTAGCCTTTATTACCTATCAGGAGTGGCTAAATGGGGGTCGATACCAGCTCTTTAAGGCATCCCCCAGCCGAAAGGTTTGACGATTAGCTTTTTGTGTGTTATGTTTGCCTATTCAATTGGGTAGGCGATCTTTACAACTTTTGCAGGATGTGTTCCACTAATTGACCTAGCTACTCTCATTGTAAGAGCTGGCAATCTCCCGCTAAGGTCAACCCCTGCTACAGAATTGTTGCTTGTTTACGGAGTCACCACTCACTCATGCCCACTGCCAACACCCTAAAAAAGACGACTAAACAACCCACGTTTACGGCTGATATGGTTCGCACCTATCTGCATGAGATTGGGCGCGTGCCCCTGCTGACCCACGAACAAGAGATTGTCTTCGGCAAGCAGGTGCAGCAAATGATGGCGCTGCTGGAGGCGAAGGAGACCTTGGCTGAGACATTGCAGCGAGAACCAACTCATCAAGAGTGGGCAGACCATGTTAGCTTGAGTGAACCCGAACTCGACCGGATAATCAAACTGGGAACGCGGGCAAAGCGCAAGATGATAGAAGCTAACTTGCGTCTAGTGGTCGCGATCGCGAAGAAGTACCAGAAGCGTAACATGGAATTCCTGGATTTGATTCAGGAAGGTACTCTCGGCTTGGAACGCGGCGTCGAGAAATTTGACCCGATGCGCGGTTACAAGTTTTCGACCTACGCCTACTGGTGGATTCGCCAAGCGATTACTCGCGCGATCGCTCAACAAGCCCGTGCGATTCGTTTGCCCATCCACATCACCGAAAAGCTTAATAAAATTAAGCGGGTGCAACGGGAACTAGCTCAGACGCTTGGTCGCAGTGCTACCCCCGGTGAAATCGCTAAGGCGCTGGATTTAGAACCCGCGTTGATCCGCGAGTACTTGAATATCGCCCGTCAACCGATTTCTCTGGATGTGCGCGTTGGCGATAACCAGGATACCGAACTGCAAGACCTTCTGGAAGACGAAGGCCCAACCCCTGACCATTATATGACCCAGGAGTCGCTGCGGCAAGACCTGGACGATCTTCTGGCGGAACTAACCCCACAGCAGCGGGAAGTGCTAACTCTGCGCTTTGGCTTGGAAGATGGCAACGAGCTGTCTCTAGCAAAAGTCGGCGAACGCCTAAGCCTCAGCCGCGAACGGGTACGCCAGCTAGAACACCAAGCCCTCGCCCATCTGCGCCGTCGTCAGGCGAATGTCCGCGAGTATATCGCTGCTAGTTAATTGTAGAGGCGGGATTGAGCCGCTATGCTCCTGCCTCCCACATCATCCTATAGCGATCGCTCCTAAAACCCGTCCTTACAGCTAAGTAAGGGCGGGTTTTTCAGTCATTTCAATCCCCGCTTTTAGCCCCTGTCGAGTAGATGTGTCTACCTGTTGAAGTTTTTTGTAGACATCTAAAATCTGTTACTGCTCTTTTTTTATATTTTTGTAAAGTTTCGTAACGCAGTTCGGGAACTCGAACGGGTGCCAGTGAAGTCATCCACAGTTAAGGAACAAGTACTACAGACAAGCCCACACTGACCCGATTTGGGAAAGCTCATAAAACGGGTGAATAAAGTGAGTATAAATACGCATTTTGATTTTAGAAGGCAATTTAATAACCGGGAATCAAAGATGAATGCGTTGCTTGTCTTAACAAAAAAAACTCCTTTCGGATGACCTACGGTTCATTCAAATGGGTGAAGCTTTACACCTAAGGAATTAGGTACTTTGTAATTAGATGCTTGAGGGTGTCTGCTCGTAATTGCTAGGGGGGAAAAAACGGTGCTTAACAAGTTTTATCAGCAATTTATGTCTCGGCTTCCGCTTGAAGTACCTGCCCTAGGATTACTTCTAACGATGAGCTTCGCAACCAGCACAGTTGCATTGCAAGCACCAACATCCTTTAGTAAGACGGGAATCGTTGGCACAAATTCCGTTTCCCTTGCACAAATGCCAGCATCAGACACTTCAGTGGCTGACGGTATTTATTTGTATGGTAGCTCCCAAAAGACAGAAGAGATTGGTCAAGAATATATAGTATTTGAGGCGCGTCAGGGAAAGGTAAGGGGTGCGTTTTATATGCCTTCCTCAGAATATAGTTGTTTTTCCGGCAAGGTTGGGGCACAGCAAATCAATCTAACCGTTCAAGATCCCTACGACAGTACAACCTATTCTCACTCAATAGCCCTCAGCGAAGCCCCCCCAGTCGCCTCTGCCGATAGTCGGTTGCCCATTGAAGATAGTTTACGGCTCCAGGGCTATCACCCAATTAACAAAATTAGCGCTAACGACCAGCAAATCTTGAACGCTTGTAAAGTTAACTTCTAACAATTAGTAAGCTTTGGCGGTGCAAATCAGGGTAGTTGTCAGTAGTTTGTTGCTACTAACCCATGACTGATCACCAGAAAAACAATTAGCTCCTCCAAAAACCCGTTTTCTTGAAGAAAACGGGTTTCTTTATTTTTTGAACTTCAAAACTCGATTCCTGGCTGCGCTTTGACGCCCTGTTCCCGGAACGGATGCTTAACGAGGGTCATTTCCGTTACTAAGTCGGCTCGCTCAATCAGGGCTGCTGGGGCACCTCTGCCGGTGAGAATAACGTGAGAATCCGCAGGTTTTTCCTCCAACCCAGCTAGCACTTCCTCAACGCTCAAATAGCCGAGTTTTAAAGCTACGTTGATTTCATCCAACAGCACTAGCTTAAATTCAGGATTGCGGATAAAGCTGAGTCCAGTTTCCCAAGCCTGATGCGCTTTCTGGATATCTCGCTGTTGGTCTTGAGTTTCCCAAGTGAAGCCTTCTCCCATCGCGTGGAACTCTAGCTGACCTTCCCAGCGACCGAGGACAGCTTTCTCAGCGGGTTCCCAGGCTCCTTTAATGAATTGTACGATCCCGACTCGATAGCCGTGACCAAGCGATCGCATTACCATTCCCAAAGCAGCAGTGGTTTTTCCCTTGCCATTGCCTGTATTAACAATAATTAAGCCTTTCTCCTGAGATGCCTTTGCCACCCGCTGCTCTTGAACTTCCTTGCGCCGCTGCATCTTGCGCTGGTATTGTTCTGGAGTTAGTGATGATGTTTCTGTCTCCAGTAAGTCAGCAGATTCTAAATTCTTATTTAAATCAGTCGGGGTAGGAGTTGTCATCAAGTCTGCCTAGAAAAAACTTTCACACCTATTAAAATAGCCCCAAAGGGATATGCATCAGGATAAGCCATCGGCAATTCCTTCTAATTGCAGGGAATCGCTCCCAGTCATCACTTCAAGACAGAGGGCATAACCCCCCTTCCATTTTGCCTATAGATTCAGCAACACTGATTTCAGTATAAATTTACTTACCTTCTTTTAAGATTTATGTCTTTAACCTTATCAATCTCTTCTGAACAAGGTGCAGAGCAACTTAATCTGAATTTGGAGTCTACATTGCAGGGATTAACCCTGTATGAGGCTTGCATTGAATACAACCACACAGCCGCAGAGGTTCTCAGGCTTTTCGAGGAAAAACCGCTACTACCGGGTTTAATCCTCATGGATAAAAACCAACTAGTCGGGATGATCAGTCGCAGGCGTTTTTTTGAATATCTGAGCCGTCGTTACAGCTTGGAGTTACTGTCGAAACGAAGTTTGCGATCGCTCTATCAATTTAACCATACCGAAATTCTAGTTTTTCCCAGTTATACTTCCATTACCGCAGCGGTGCGGGAGTCTTTGAAGCGCTCGCCTGAATTGATCTATGAACCAATCATCGTACAAACAGCACCCGGAATTTATAAATTGTTAGACGTGCATCAACTTCTGCTGGCTCAGTCAGAGGTGCATGAAATTACAATGGCAGCCTATAAGCAAATGGGATTGGCGCTGCAACAGGCAAAAAACCAACTTTTAGCCGTCTTAGATGCCGTGCCTGGATTTGTCTCCTGGATTAGCTCGGATTTACAATACCTGGGCGTCAACCAGCATTTAGCTGCATCCTTTAACTTGTCTTCAGAGGAATTTGTCGGTCAGGAACTTAGCTGTTTTGACAGTAGCCCCAACTTTAGTGAATTTGTGGAGCAATTCTTTGCTTCCCCGACGAAAACAACCTCTCAGGAAGTGACCGCAGAAGTTGACGGCAATATCAAAAATTATCTTATGGTGGCGCAGAAATACAACCAAGATCAAGCGGCTGTCACAGTAGGAATTGATATTACCAAACGAAAGCAATTAGAAGAAGAACTGCGAGCATCGCTTGAGCGAGAAAAAGAACTCGGCGACCTAAAATCCCGCTTTATCTCCATGACTTCCCACGAATTCCGCACTCCCCTGAGTACGATCCTCTCTTCTGCCGAATTATTGGAACATTACAGTAACAATTGGTCTGAAGAGAAAAAACTCATCCACCTGCATCGCATTCAAATCGCTGTTAAGCACATGATTGGACTGCTTGATGATGTATTAATCATTGGTAAAGCCGAAGCCGGACAGTCGGACTTCAAACCTGAACTGCTGCATCTAGAAGAATTTTGTATTGAATTAGTGAAAGAATTGCAACTGAATGAAGGCAATTCCCGTGCAATTAACTTGATTAATCATTGCAAATCTACCTCCTTTAGTCTAGATGAAAAATTGCTACGACATATTCTTAGCAATCTCCTTTCAAACGCGATAAAATATTCGCCTGAAGGGAGTCCAGTCAGATTTGAAATTACCCAACAAAAAGATGCAATCGTCTTCCAAATTGAAGACAAAGGAATTGGGATTCCTCTGCAAGAGCGTCAGTGCTTATTTGAAGCATTTCATCGATCCGCGAATGTCGGCAACATCCCTGGAACTGGTTTAGGATTAGCAATCGTTAAGAAGTGTGTGGATCTTCACGGGGGTGAGATTACCGTTAAGAGTAAAGTGGGTGTGGGCACTAAATTTAAAGTAAGACTACCCCTGAAGAGTGCTGTAGAGGCAAGGTCTACCCGCCCGTGCTAAGGTAAGCTTTCTTGCAAGATAAAGTCTAAAGTCTTTATTTAAAAGGAAAGTTTGGGTGTATAGAAGAAAGTGCCCCGAACATACTCAAACCTTATTAAAGCTGCTCGGTTGTTGTGCATTGAATTTGGACAATCCTAGCGAACATCTTGTTTGCAGTCCTGGGAGCTGACATTTTTAATTTTTAATTGCTTACCTGCTAGGCGATCGCTGATATGGCAAAGATTCTGGTAATTGAAGATGAAATATCTATCAGAGAGAACATTCTGGAGTTGTTAGAAGCAGAGGGATTTGACGCTATTGCAGCCGAAAATGGTCAAATAGGGTTGCAGTTAGCTCAAGCAGAAATCCCCGATTTAATTCTCTCCGATGCGCTAATGCCGGAACTCGACGGTTATGGCGTTCTGAAGGCACTTCGCTCTAACCCTGTCACGGCAACGATTCCCTTTATCTTTCTCACTGCCAAAGCAGCGAAAACCGATTGGCGTCAAGGGATGGAATTGGGTGCAGACGACTACCTCACCAAGCCATTTACGAGAGCGGAATTACTGGGAGCGATCGCAGCGAGGATGGAAAAACAGGCGGCGATTGAGCGACATTCGCAAAAAAAACTCGATGATTTACGCAGCAATATCTCTTTCTCCCTCCCTCACGAACTCCATACTCCCCTCAATGGCATTTTGTGTTGTTCGCAAATGTTAATTGATGAAGCCGACTCCCTAGAACCGCAAGAAATTCTAGAAATGGCAGTCGATATTCGTACCTCTGCGGAACGTTTATCTAAGTTAGTCCAGAATTTTTTACTCTTCGCTCAATTAGAGCTAATCGGAACCGATCCGCTTCAGATAGCGGATCTTAGACAAAACAGCCGAACTGATTCAGCGAAGAGCGCGATCGCAGAAGCGGCGATTAAAAAAGCCAAGCAAGTTTGCCGGGAAATGGATTTGGAATTAGACCTCCAAGAAGCTGCCGTCTTAATTTCAGAGCCAAAATTGCGAAAAATTGTGGAAGAACTAATCGATAATGCCTGTAAATTTTCGTCTCCCAACACCGCAATTCGCGTTGCCACTCGATGTAAAAATAGCACTTTTGTACTGTCCGTGAGCAACTTCGGACAGGGGATGACACCAGAGCAAATTGCGACAATTGGAGCCTATATGCGATTTGAGCGCAAACTCGCTTCACAGCAAGGCTCTGGTTTGGGCTTGCTCATTGCTAAACGCCTAGCCGAACTACACGCTGGCGAATTATCAATTGAGAGTATTCCCACTCAAAAAACCATTGTGCGTGTTGCCCTGCCTATGTGAACGAATTTAAAACTATGTGCAATTTGTAGCACAACTATTATCTGTAAATAGATATAAATAAACTGCTAAATTAAATCTCTCCCCTTGCTGAGGAAAAATCAAAGTTTTGATTTTACATCTCTAATTGAGCGCCGATCGCTAATCGCCCATAACTATTAACAATTAGCTACGAGCGATTAGCCATTAGCGATTATCTGGTCTTAATTCAACCACGGAAACTGGCTGGAAGTAGCATCGGGTTCTTCAACTAAATGAGCCATATCGCCCTGGTAGTTCTCGTTAATGAAAACCGCTTTACTCTTCAAATGTTCGGGTACATAGCGGAGGTTGACAGGGATACCATGCGCCAGCAGAAATTCTGCCAGATGATCGGGATGAATGTACAAACCTTCTGCATGAAGCCGTTGCAACATTTCCTCAAAATTAGACCAATGATTATGGTGCTGGCTCTGAGATGCTGATTGAACTCTAACTGGATTGCGAGAGGAAAGATTGCTTGCCATCTTGTCATATTGACTGGACTGAGACAAAATCCTTCTCTGGATTAAAGCCATGAGAATGACCTTTTTCCAGTTTACAAAAATTTGAGGTTTATCGAATTATGGCGATCGCTTTTGCGATCCCCGCAGGGATCTCCGCAACACCCCTATGATGGCAATTATGACTCGGCCGGTCTTGGTTAGTTTTTTGTGCTAAGGGAAAAAATCCCATGATTTTAGGCAAAATTGCAATCGTTCAAGGCGATATAACTCAGCAAAAGGTAGATGGGATCGTCAACGCAGCGAATACCTCCTTACTCGGTGGTGGCGGCGTCGATGGGGCGATTCACCGCGCCGCTGGACCAGAATTGTTGTCAGAATGTCTCCAGTTGAAGGGCTGTGCCACTGGTGAAGCAAAGATTACAAAAGGTTACAATCTCCCCGCCAAGTGGGTAATTCACACAGTTGGCCCAATTTGGCGAGGGGGCGATCGCCAGGAAGATGAGCTGCTAGCTAGATGTTATCGCAATTCTCTGGCGTTGGCGGAGCAATACGAGATACGCAGCATTGCCTTCCCAGCTATTAGCACGGGTGTCTATGGGTTCCCGATAGAACGCGCCACTAGAATTGCTGTAACTGAAGTGAAGAAGTTTCTGGAGCGCACTACCTCGATAGAGCAGACGATTTTCGTTTGCTTTGGGGATACTGCCTATAATTCTTACTCGGCTGCGATCAAAGAAATTATTTAACACAAGGTAGCGATCGCCTGAAAAAATCCTAAGTGCTGTAAGGGCAAAAAGACCCCACCGATACTGAGTAGAATTCAATCAGATAAGGGATGGCGCGATCGCGATCGCTGCTTACCCGACAAAATTATCTGCGTGAGAATGCAACGAGTGCGATCGCTCTAGCGCTCATTTATCTTTTCCCCACACTTATATTTTTCCTGCTCCAGTTGGGTTTCTGACTCGCTTTTGCTGGTTATAGTTGACAATGCGGTTCATTCTTTTAAAAGTAAAAAATGTCACAACTGCCCGGTAACAAAATCGCACCCGCCCCCATGCCGACAGCAATTAATGTTGTCGATCTGATTGATGGTTACTTCAGCGCCTACAACTCAGCGCGTCTGCGGGAAATGTGTCACTTGCTCAGCCGAGAGGTAATGCGTGAGGGCGTCACCGTCGGAGTCAGTCTATCAGGCGCGATGACCCCCGCTGGGATGGGTGTGGGAATTTTGGCTCCCCTGATTCGCCACGGTTTTATTGACTGGATGATCAGCACGGGTGCCAATCTTTACCACGATATGCATTTCGGGCTGGGTTTCGACCTTTACGCAGGGAATCCGTTTGCAGATGATGTGAAACTGCGCGAAGAAGGCACCATTCGCATTTATGACATTATCTTTGGCTACGATGTGCTGCTGGAAACTGATGCCTTCATCCGAAAGATTTTGCAAGCAGAACCGTTCCAAAAGCGGATGGGAACTGCTGAATTTCACTACCTGCTTGGAAAGTATGTTCGGGAAGTGGAAAAGCAGTTAGGAGTGAAAAATTCCTGCTTATTGGCGACAGCTTATGAATGTGGTGTGCCTATTTATACTTCTTCGCCGGGGGATAGTTCGATTGGGATGAACGTAGCAGCATTGTCCCTAGAAGGCTCAAACTTAGTGCTAGATCCAGCCATTGATGTGAATGAGACAGCTGCGATCGCCTACTGCGCTCGTGAAACCGGCAACCCAGACGTAGAGGGCAAAAGCGCCGCCGTGATTATTGGCGGTGGTAGTCCCAAAAACTTCCTGCTGCAAACTCAACCGCAACTTCACGAAGTGTTGGGATTAGAGGAACGAGGTCACGATTACTTCGTACAAGTCACCGATGCGCGTCCTGATACCGGCGGACTCTCTGGTGCAACACCCAGCGAAGCCGTTAGCTGGGGCAAGATTGACCCCGAAGAGTTACCTAGCACCATTGTCTGTTACACCGACAGCACAATTGCCCTGCCTCTCATCGCCGCCTACGTGATGAACCAATGTCAGCCCCGCCCCCTGAAGCACTTGTACGATCGTCGAGAAGAAATGTTCTCAAAATTGCGGACGGACTATCAAGCAGCAAAAACCCAGCCTTCCGATGAAATTCCTGCCGCTGTTGCCGAAAATGCTTCTGAACAACCTGTAGCAACTTATCCCTGCGGCAGGCTAATTCCTAATACCCAATAGCAGGCTGCTTTTGGATCAAATCCCCCAGGTTGATGCAACTTGGGGGATTTTTTATTCCGTTTTATGCTCAATAAACTATCTTAATTGTTTACTCAACTAAGACATCAGTTTACTATTATCAAAGTGAAATCAAATTGTTTGCTCATATCTTAATAAAAATTATTAAAATAGGGGGTTTTCGTAAATTTACGGAACGCCTAAAATTCTAAAAATATTTCAGTAAAATTACTGAGACTTGTTATTTCTATATAGTGCTATTAATTAAATTAATAGGCTTTTTTATCAGAAATATTTATAAATGTAAACTCTGGTTTTCGCTAAAGTCAAGCGAACTTTGCAAGAAGGAATCAAGAATTATGACCGCCCAACCTATGACGATTACTGCTTTTGCTAGCAAGCTGACTACTTTGAAGGAAGCTCGCTTTAGTGGGCGGCTGTTCCTGAAAGGTACTTTGGGGCGAGAGTGGATTCTTTACTTCTACCTGGGTCGGATTTTGTACGCAACTGGAGGAACTCATCCAGTTAGAAGGTGGCAAAGACATTTAGGAATAAATTGTTCTAATGTTAGTCCGAATCAACTTAGTTTACAAACTGATATTTCTGAAACTTCTTCCGATCTTAGCAAAAACTGTCGAGAATATTATTTGTTATGTTTATGGCTGAAGCAGCAAAAAATTACCCGCGAACAAGTTGTAAAAATAATTCAAGGCATTGTTCTTGAATTATTGTTTGACATTACTCAAGAAGTACCAAAAGCATTACAAATCAAGCAAGAAAATGCCTTAGCCCCCCAGTTGTTATTGATTGATGCCGAACAAGCGATCGCGAAAACTCAAGAAATTTGGCAAGCCTGGAAAATCGCTAAAATTTCTGATGTGCTTCCCAATCGAGCGCCATCGATCAAGCAACCAGAACAACTCCAACAAAAAACATCGCCTACCGTTTATAAATCTCTGACATTGTTATTAGATGGGCAAAGAACCTTACGAGATATTGCAGTTCAAACTAAGCGCAATGTTGCGGAAGTAACCCGATCTCTATTGCCTTACCTTGAAACTGGATTAGTAGAGTTAAATGATATTCCTGATTTAGCAAATCCGGTTTCCCCGACTTCTTCAGAATTAACTGCTAAAAATCCTCCGACTTCTTCAGGCAAAACACCCGCTCAAGCGGCAACTCGAAAACCACTCATTGCTTGTGTGGATGATAGCCCGTTGGTTTGCAAAAATATGGAAAAGATTCTTACGTCAGCCGGGTATCAATTTTTGGCAGTACCAGATTCGATGCGAGCGATCGCTACTTTATTAAACCGCAAACCTCATATCATCTTTTTAGACTTGGTAATGCCCAATACGAACGGCTATGAAATTTGTACCCAATTGCGTAAAGTTTCTGCTTTCCGAGATACCCCAATTATTATTTTGACAGGAAATGACGGTATCATTGACCGAGTCCGAGCTAAGGTTGTCGGAGCTTCAGATTTCATGGGGAAACCAGTCGATGCAGAAAAGGTGCTAGCGATAACCAACAAGTACCTCAAGCACCTCAAAAACAGTTCCCTCGTGGTCAGTTGATTTTTGTTTTTCCTAGGAGCCTTAATACAATGCATACTGCTTTAATCGTTGAAGATACCCTAACTGAAAGGGAAACTTTTGCTAGCTGCTTGCGACGAGGTGGGTTAAATGTTTTAACAGCAAATACTGGAGAAGAAGCCTTAGAAAAAATCAGTAGCCATAAACCTGATGTGATCATTTTAGACGTTGTATTGCCCGGTCGTAGCGGCTTTGAACTCTGCCGCGAACTCAAAGCAGATGCAGAAACCAGCAAAATTCCAGTCGTGATGTGTTCCACCAAAAGCACTGATATGGATAAATTTTGGGGCATGAAACAAGGAGCAGATGCCTACATTCCAAAACCAGTCGATCAAGAGGAACTACTGCGTACTGTTAATCAATTAATTAAAGGTTAGGAAAAATCTTCGTCAGCACCGTCAAGAGACAAGCAATGGAATCTGAATTTTTGTCTGGAAACAAAGCTTTAATTCAACAATTTGAAATCCCAACCGCAGAACATAAAGCAGTCGTGGGAGAGCAATTTTTGCGGTTTCATCTTTTTCCGGACATTACCGCACTATTCCCCATGCACCAAATGACAGAGGTGCTGACAATTCCAGTTGGTCAGATTGTCCCCATTCCTCATATGCCACCTTGGGTGATGGGAGTTTATAACTGGCGTGGTGAGATTTTATGGATTGCGGATCTCGGTCATTTGGTAGGGCTGACTCCCTTATACTTACAGGCAATTAACCGATCAACTTACACAGTCATTGTGATTCATGGGGAACAGCACATCCTTGGTAAACAGCGAACTGGTAGCCAAATCACAGGAAAAAAGATGCTGGGATTGGTAGTGAATCGAGTCGAAGACATCGAAAGCTGCGATCCAGATTTAATTCAATCTCCTCCACAATCATCTGTCACCCCGGAATTGGTGCCATTTTTACGGGGATATTGGCTGAAATCAAATGGTGAAATACTGGTGGTTCTAGAGGGAGAATCCATCATGGCTGGAATGCCTAAGCCAGAAGTTTGAATGGCTGTTTGAATATCCAGATGTCTTTCTTTGGGTCTGGAATTTCAATTTTTTAACCTCTATCTGTATCCCTTAATCAACTCAACTCGCCACACTCATCTACCTTTAGCAAAGTTTAAACTATGAAGACGCCTTCCGATCCTCAATCAGATACAACAAAAGCCAATATTAAGCGTCGTCTCCGGGGTCGCAAGACAGGTGTTAGCCATCAACCCCCTCCTCTTAAGCTCATTCCGAACCAACAAGATTTAAACGGATCTCAAAATCTTGAACAAAAGGTAGAGAACAAGGGAAAAGAGCAGCTAGAGCAAACAGAGCAAGACCAGCTTAACCCGCCGTCTCCACAACTGAATCTATCTAAAAGTCCCACGCTCCGCAGCCAATTGTTGAGGACAATCTTACCTGTGGTACTAGCACCGCTAGCGATCGCTGGTATTGTGAGCTGGGGGATGACGAATTATCAAGCATCTGGGCGCACCGAGACGAAATTATGGAATGACGCGATGCTATCCTCCAACTTGGCTGGCGTAAAGGTCAAGGATGCTTTGATTTCGTCGTCTTTGGCAGAAAATTCCTTAACTATTGATGTTGCGCGTGCTGCTAACTTTGACGAACTAGCGGTGCCGTTGGAGCATGTAGGACTGAGTAACACTGAAAAAATTCAGATTTTGGCTCCGGCAAGCAAAGCCGTGATTAGTACCATTACATCTAATGGCGCGATCGCGCAGAAAGAAGTATTAGGTGGCGATGCGGTTTTACAAACAGCCACAGCTCTGTTAGCCGAACTAGAAGTACAAAAGGCTAATTTTGGGAAAAACGCTCCCCTTGGGAAAAAACCAAGCTACGTAGCGACTACAGGTGAACTCCAGGGACTTACCATTGTCCCTTACGTTCGCCAAGAGGGACAATTAGTTCTGAGTACTTCATTCGATCGGGACGGCAGAAAGTATAGCCTTGCCGCAGTTCCTGGCATCGATTTGGTCAGTGTCACCTCAATTGAACTTTCGGAAATTGCTGCCGCAGGAAATGAGCATGGGCTAATTTTTGTCCTAATTTTTCTTTCCTTGGGAGCCGTAGGTGCAGGCATTGTGGTGAGTTTAGCACGCCGCTGGTCTGCTCCTTTGAAAGAATTGACGGGTACATCAGAGCAGGTTGCTGCCGGAAATTTGGATGCCTACGTTGAACCTCGCGGGACTACTGAAACGCAAACTCTAGCTGTCAGCTTCAATAACTTGGTAGCACGAGTTAAAGACTTATTAAGCAAGCAAGAAGTTGAAGGCAAGCGATTACAACTGTGTGCTGATATTGCTACCAGTGCCAGAGAATCTCTTGATATTCACGAAGTATTCAAGAAAGCAGTTCAAGGCACGCAACAAATCCTGAATGCAGAACGAGTATTCATCTATCGCTTCAATCCTGACTGGAGTGGTTATGTTGTTGCCGAAGCCGTAGCTCCTGGATTGCCGACCTGCATGAAAATCAAGGTAGCTGATACCTACTTCACGTCTTCCAAGGTGGGAGTAGAACTCTATCGGAAGGGCCGCGTTTTTGTCATTGATGACATCTATAAAGCCAATCTCACACCTTGCCACATTGAGTTGTACGAGCGATTAAAAATCAAAGCCAATGTAATTACCCCGCTGATTAGCGGCGACAAACTACTCGGCTTGATGTGTACGCAGCAGTGTTCTAATCCTCGGACTTGGCAGCAGTCTGAAGTCGATTTCTGTACCCAGGTGTCCACTCAATTAGGGCTAGCCATAGATCGGATTGGCTATTTGCAAAAGCGGGAAGTTGAAGCTAAACAACAAGAAGTTGAAGCCAAGCGATTACAGTTGTGTGCCGATATTGCCACCAGCGCTAGAGAATCGTTAGATGTCAAAGAAATTTTCGAGAAAGCCGTTCAAGGAACTCAACAAATCCTCAAAGCAGAACGGGTGTTTTTGTATCGCTTCAATCCAGACTGGAGTGGAGATATCGTCGCGGAATCTATTGCTCCAGGTTGGCCTTCCTGCTTAAAAATGACCGTCACGGATACCTACTTCACCGACTCTCCCGCAGGGGTAGAACGATACCGCAATGGTCGCGTGTTTGTCATCAATGACATCTACAAAGCCAATCTTACGGGTTGCCACATTGAGTTGTATGAGCGATTAAAAATCAAAGCCAATGTGATTACCCCGATTGTCAGCGGTGATAAACTATTAGGTTTGCTGTGTACGCAGCAGTGTTCAAATTCTCGGAATTGGCAGCAGTATGAAGTCGATTTTTGCTCCCAGTTGTCTACTCAAGTCGGCTTAGCTCTAGACCGAATCAGTTTCTTAGAACAGAAGGAAGCTGAAGCAAAACAGCAAGAAGTTGAAGCTAAGCGCATTCAACTGTGTGCCGATATTGCTACTAGCGCTCGTGAATCTCTCGATGTCAAGGAAGTATTTGAAAAAGCCGTTGTTGGCGCTCAACAAATCCTGAATGCGGAACGGGTGTTTTTATATCGCTTCAACCCAGATTGGAGTGGGGATGTAGTTGCTGAATCAGTAATGCCGGGTTGGCCTTCCTGTCTAAAAATGACTGTTACCGATACTTACTTCACCGACTCGAATGTGGGGGTAGAAAGATATCGCAATGGTCGCGTATTTGTCATTAATGATATTTATCAATCTGGTTTGACTTATTGCCACGTTGAGTTGTATGAGCGATTAAGAATTAGAGCCAATGTGATTACCCCGATTGTCAGCGGTGATAAACTATTAGGCTTGCTGTGTACGCAACAGTGTTCAAATCCTCGGAATTGGCAGCAGTATGAAGTAGACTTTTGCTCGCAGTTATCTACTCAAGTGGGCTTAGCTCTAGACCGAATCAGTTTCCTAGAACAGAAAGAAACTGAAGCAAAACAGCAAGAAGTTGAAGCTAAGCGCATTCAACTGTGTGCTGATATTGCTACTAGCGCTCGTGAGTTGCTAGATGTCAAGGAAGTATTTGAAAAAGCCGTTGTTGGCGCTCAACAAATCCTGAATGCAGAACGAGTGTTTTTGTATCGCTTTAACTCGGATTGGAGTGGAGATGTTGTTGCGGAAGCGGTGACAACCGGCTTACCTTCGTGCCTGAAAATGACCGTGACCGATACTTACTTCACCGACTCGAATGTGGGTGTAGAAAAGTATCGCAAGGGTCGCGTATTTGTCATTAATGACATCTATCAAGCCAATCTTACAGGTTGTCACATTGAGCTGTACGAGCGATTAAAAATCAAAGCCAATGTAATCACCCCGATTGTCAGCGGTGACAAACTATTAGGCTTGATGTGTACGCAGCAGTGTTCTACTCCTCGGACTTGGCAGCAGTATGAAGTAGATTTTTGCTCGCAGTTATCTACTCAAATCGGCTTAGCTTTAGACCGAATCAGTTTCCTCAAACAGAAGGAAGCGGAAGCAAAACAGCGAGAAGTGGAAGCCAATTTGACCCAACTGTTTGCAGATATTGCCAACAGCGCTCGTGAATCTCTCGATGTCAAAGAGGTTTTCGAGAAAGCAGTGATTGGCGCTCAACAAATCCTGAATGCGGAACGGGTGTTTTTGTATCGCTTTAACCCGGACTGGAGTGGGAATGTAGTTGCGGAAGCGGTGACGCCCGGATTACCGACCTGCATGAACATGAAAGTAGCAGATACCTATTTCACAGACTCAGAGGCGGGGGTAGAGTTGTACCGCAAAGGTCGCGTGTTTGTTATCGATGACATTTATCAAGCGAATCTCGCCCCTTGTCACGTTGAGTTGTACGAGCGATTAAAAATCAAAGCCAATGTGATCACCCCGATTGTTAGCGGTGACAAACTACTGGGCTTAATGTGTACCCAGCAGTGTTCAACCCCTCGGACTTGGCAGCAGTCTGAAGTCGCTATCTGCACGCAGTTGTCCACTCAAGTTGGTTTGGCGATAGACCGCATCAGCTATCTGGAACAGAAAGAAGCTCAAGCTACGCGATCGCAACTTTTGTCCATGATTACCCTCCGCATTCGGGAATCTCTGAAGCTGGAAGACATTCTGAATACAGCGGTCGAAGAGGTGCGACGCGCGTTTAAAACAGATCGCTTAATCGTCTATCGCTTCGATGCGAACTGGGATGGGACGGTAATTGCAGAATCTGTAGCGACGGGTTGGATGCCCACTCAAGGCGTCAAAATCGAAGATACCTGCTTGAAAGAGACGCAGGGGGGAAGCTACAACAAAGGGCGCATTCGTGCCATTGAGGATATTTATCAAGCGGGTCTGAACGAGTGTCACATTAAAATGTTGGAGCGCTTTCAAGTCAAAGCCAACTTGGTCGTGCCCATCGTAGTAGATAACGAGCTATTCGGCTTGATGATTGCTCATCAATGTTCGGGGACTCGCATTTGGCAGAAGGGTGAAATCGATTTGTTCACCCAGTTGACAACTCAAGTGGGTATTGCCCTCAACCAAGCGACGCTGCTGGAACAGATTCAAACTTTGCTGGCGGCGCAAGAGGAAGCGACCCGCCAACAATCTGCAAATGCCGAACAGCAAAGGTCAGCCAAGGAAGCCCTGCAAAAACGAGCGCTGGAACTGCTGCTGGAAGTCGATCCTGTCAGTAAAGGAGACCTCACCATTCGGGCGCAGGTGACTGAGGATGAAATCGGCACGATTGCTGACTCCTACAATGCCACGATCGGTAGCTTACGGAAAATTGTTAGCCAGGTGCAAACCGCCGCCAAACAAGTGGCAGCAACCACCAGCAGCAATGAAGTCTCTGTTCAAGAGCTATCGGCAGAAGCTTTACGGCAATCGGAGGAAATTTTAGCTGCTCTGGATCGAATTCAGGAAATGTCCACCTCGATTCGAGCGGTTGCTGCCAATGCCGAACAAGCGGAAGCTGCGGTTCAACAAGCGACGCAGATTGTGAAGGAGGGTGACGCTGCCATGAACCGCACGGTGGACGGGATTCTAGCGATTCGGGAAACTGTTGCAGAAACCTCTAAAAAAGTCAAGCGTTTGGGCGAATCTTCGCAAAAGATTTCCAAAGTGGTGAACCTAATTGGCACCTTTGCCGCTCAAACGAACTTGTTGGCGCTCAATGCTTCAATTGAGGCGGCACGCGCTGGGGAAGAGGGTCGAGGCTTCGCCGTCGTTGCGGATGAAGTGAGATCGCTCGCTCGACAATCGGCAGCGGCAACGGCAGAAATCGAAAAGCTGGTTGCAGGCATTCAGGCAGAAACCAATGAGGTGGTAGCGGCGATGGAAGCAGGCACCGAGCAGGTCGTTACGGGTACGAAACTGGTGGATGAAACCCGCCAAAGCCTGAACAAAATTACGACTGCCAGCGCCCAGATCAGCGCCTTGGTGGAAGCGATCGCCCAAGCGGCTGTCGTGCAATCCAAAGCTTCCGATGCAGTCACCAAAACCATGACCGACGTGGCAGCAATCGCCACCAAAACCTCAACGGGAGCCACCGATGTATCGGCATCCTTTAAGGAATTGCTAGCGTTGGCGCAAGAACTGCAAGCAAACGTGGGTCGATTTAAAGTTAGCTAATGGGTAATTGGTAATGGGTAATTGGTAATGGGTAATTGGTAATGGGTAATTGGTAATGGGTAATTGGTAATGGGTAATTGGTAATGGGAAGAATCCAGCCAATTATTAATTACTAAACCCCTTTTCCCTAATTATCAATTATCAATTCCCAATTCCCATACGCCTTTTCCCCAATTACCAATTACTAATTACCAATTACCAATTCAGTATTATGGCGCTCGACTCTGATATCCGCGACCAAGCCTATCAGTTCTTCATTCAAGAAGCTCCAGAGCTGTTGCAGGTCATCGAATCGGAACTGCTGACGCTCAAGACAGAGCGGACTACTGCTAAAATTCACAGTCTCATGCGTGCGGCTCACTCGATTAAAGGGGGATCTGCTTGCGTGGGACTCGAAACAATCAAAACGATAGCTCACCGCCTTGAAGACATCTTTAAGGCGCTCCACAACAAAGAGTTAGAGATTGATGCCGAACTAGAAAGCTTATTGCTGCAAGCCTATGATTGTCTCCGCCTCCCTTTAACGGAGCAGATTCTGGCGGGTCATTTCAACGCAGAACAGGCGATCGCGATCGCCGAACCCGTGTTTGCCAAAATTGAGGCGCAATTAGGAGATTTCCTCACCGGAGAGGAAGTTTTACCCAATGCGGTGGAATTGGGAATTGATATCACCTTATCGATATTTGAAGTGGACGTGGCGCAAGAACTAGAGCGCCTCACCCATGTTTTAGCCCATCCTGAAAGCAATCAAGTAGCCGGAGAATTGCGGGCACTCGCTGATGTATTTACCGGCATCGCAGAATTATTAAGTTTGCCAGGATTTGGAGCGATCGCGCAAACTACTTTGGCGGCGCTCGATGCTCATCCCGAACAAGCCTTGCAGATTGCTCAACTGGCATTAGCTGATTTTCAGGCAGGGAGAGAAGGCGTACTCGCAGGCGATCGCTTGCTTGGCGGTTCTCCCTCTACCGCTTTAACAAAACTTGCTGCTACTTCTCCAGTTCAAACTTCCCCTGGATCAACGGTTACAGGCGTCCAACTGGCTCCCGAATTAGAGCTACTGACACTGACTGAAGATGAAGAGGAATCAGCGCTCTCCTTTTCCTTTTCTTCTATTGAAGATATTTTTGGTAGCTCTGTCCTCCCTTCTGAAATCAATGAAGATTTCCTAGACGTTTCGGCACTATTCACATCTGAAGAAATTTCCGAAACAGAGTTAGGCATTCCAGGAGAAACGCTAACTTCTATCGCTGCTTTCGACGAAATTCTTGATTTCTCAGATTCCAGCCTATCAACTCAAAATCAACTCCCTCTTCTCAAATTTGATGAACCTGAGCATCTAACCTTAACTACAGATGAGGAAAGTCTCAAACCAAACTTAGACGAGCGAAAACAGAAACAAACTTCAGATAAAATTTTTAAGGATTCAAAATTAACAGCAGAAATTACAGATTTTTATAATAATTCATCTTTCAACGGGCTGAAACTTCCGGCGCTACCAGCAGCTAATCTAAATCAAGAATTTGAGTTAATCGCTCAAGAAGAAATCCTCGCTTCCCCTCCTTCTCTAGATGAAGTTTTTGGTAGTTTTGCCTCAAATTTACCAGAGATAGAAATTGAAAACTCATCTTCTTTTGAAGTAGCTGAGCCGATGGCGCTGATTGAGGAAATTCCTGAATTAGAGCTAGCTGTTGAAGAAACTAACCTAGTTACTATTTCTCCCCCAGCTCCAGAACTACACTCAGAATTAATTGCAACAAAATCCTCAACGAATATTCAAGCAGTTGTTCAGGAAATCGAGCAATTATTTGATAGTTTGCCTTCCGTAACCGAGCTTCCGGTCAATCTAGTCAACACAGAAAATTCGCCTCAGATAATTCAGTCTGAAATCGACAAAGCAGCGCCTAAAACTTCTAGACCCGCTAAATTGCCTGCTGCCAAAGACAAGAAGAAAGAAACCATTGTCCCTACCAATTCTACTCCCCAACTTTCTGTTCGAGTTGACTTAGATCGACTGGAACGAATGAATAACTTGGTGGGTGAACTTGCCATTAACCGAAACGGTCTTTTCCTCCAAAATGAACAACTGCAAGCAACGGTACAAGAACTGCTGCGGCGGTTTACTAAATTTCAGGAAATCGCCAATCATCTGCGCGATTTATCAGACCAGATGATAGTGGCTCCAGAACGCCATTCTATTGCGTCAGACCAGCAAATCGCATCTCGAAAAGCAGAAAAGCCGGATGTAAAAACGCGATTTCCTGCGTCTGAAACCGAGGAAAATATAGAGCAAAATCTCCTGTCTTCTAGCACCTCTACACCCCTAACTTCTTCGTTTGACTCCCTAGAGATGGACAGCTATGGAGCATTGCACTCAATGGTGCAAGAGAGCCTCGAAGAGATGGTGCAACTCGAAGAAATCGTCGGGGATGTGGCACACTTAGCTGGACAGTCAAGCCAAACTTTAGAAAGTCAACGTCAAATGATCGCCCACTTGCGGGATGATTTGATGTGGGCGCGGATGCTTCCCCTGCGCGAAGTGTTGAGCCGCTTTCCTAGAGTTTTGCGCGACCTTTCCACAAAATACAAAAAGCCAGTCGAGCTGAAATTAAGCGGGACGGGAGTTTTAGTTGATAAAGCCGCTTTAGAAAAACTCAACGATCCTTTACTGCACTTGCTCCGCAATGCCTTCGATCACGGGATTGAGCCACCAGAAGTACGCCGTCAGCAAGGGAAACCGGAGCGGGGTCAGATTGAAATTCAGGCTTATCATCAGGGGAGTCACACGATTATTGAAGTACGGGATGACGGTCAAGGAGTCAACCTAGAACGCATCCGTTTGAAAGCACTAGAGTTGGGGTTGCTTTCACCAGAACAAGTGGTTACAACTTCAACCACTCGACTTTTAGATTTACTATTTGAGCCAGGATTTTCCACTGCGGCTCAAGTCAGCGAACTGTCGGGTCGAGGTGTGGGATTAGATGTGGCGCGATCGCAACTGCGATCGCTCAAAGGTACCATCACGGTCACGACCACTCCTGGAAAAGGTACCACCTTTACGTTACGCATCCCGCTGACGCTGACGATTGCTAAATTACTCGTCTGCTTAGTTGGTTCCACTGCTTACGCCTTCCCCGCTGACAGCATTGAAGAGATCGTCATTCCGAAAACTGACCAGATGAAGCACTCTGGAAAACAGAGATTCTTGCACTGGCGCAAGCGAATCGTTCCTGTCTATCACTTATCAGAATTACTGGACTATAGTTGTCCGTTGCCTGAATCAATTCCCAGCCAAGCTTTAGTCGCCGTTCCCACTCCCGAAGCTTGGGCACCACCGATGCTGCTAATCCGCCGAGATAACCAAATTCTTGCCTTAGAAATCGATCGCTTGGTCACAGAGCAAGAATTGGTGATTAAACCCTTTGGTGCAGCGATCGCGCCTCCAAGTTATATTTACGGTTGCACGATTTTAGGAGATGGGAGCCTGATTCCGGTGATTGATGGGGCAACGCTTCTCACCCAGATGGTTGGGCAAAGTAAGAACGCGATCGCTACGACTACTTTCACCGATCTGCCAACTGCTTCCCCCATCCAAACTGCATCAATTGACAAAAGTAAAGTATCTGCAAACACAGCTAAATCGCCTTTGATATTAATCGTAGATGACTCCATTACCCTGAGACAAACTTTAGCTTTAACACTCCAAAAAGCAGGATACCGCGTCTTACAAGCAAGAGATGGACGGGAAGCCATCGAACAGTTACAGCAAAATTCCAACATTCAAATGGTAGTTTGCGATGTAGAAATGCCGAATCTAAATGGCTTTGAATTTCTTAACCATCGTCGTCAAGATCCGCAACTATCGAAAATACCTGTAGCAATGCTGACTTCCCGCAGTAGTGAAAAACATCGACAATTAGCCACTCACTTGGGAGCCAGTGCTTACTTTAGCAAACCTTACTTAGAGCAAGAATTCTTAGCAGCCCTCAAAGCCCTTTTTGAAAAAAGTGGATCTTTAGGAGCTGCCGTTCGTAGCTCATAATAATGAGAGCATCTCAATGTTTTTAAAAATATCTATTACAGTCCAGAAACCCACCCCACCCCTCTGGGTGAATCGGGAGGGATGAATCCTACTTTCCCCTGAAAAAAAGGCATGAACAGCACTTTAATCAACTCAACCCCCCCAGATTTCGATCGGTTAGATGTTTCCGCGTCTGTACCCGCTATTAAAGTGCTTGTGTTTAGCATTGGTAGCTTAAACTTGGGTTTGCGGATTGAGTCCATCTACAAAGTGCTGAATTCTACCCAAATTTTTGGCAGCGAACTGAATGGAGTCGGTATTGCTCATGTAGGCGATCGCGAAGTGACCGTTTTGGATCTACAGCAGCGGTTATTTTCATCCAACCCAACCCAAGAAACCCTTCAGGGAGCCTACCTGATTGTTATTCAAGATACAGAGGGTGAACTGTATGGTATCCCCGTTGAAACCGTTCCCGCTTTGATAGATGTACCTTTATCTACGATTCGAGTCTTACCCGAATCCTTTCGTCACGCTAACTCCCTAGGGATAGCCAGTCACGTTGCTGTCATTTCTCAACCAGAGACTTCTCTAACCTTATTTCTATTAGATATTGATACAACAACGAGCCTTTCTTGGGGAAATTTGGCTCTGCCACCTGGTACGGATGAGGACATAGAACAGCAGCATCAATAATACCCGGTTGGAATCGGTAGGAGTTAGCGATCGCATCCTCATCTCCTGAAGCGCGATCGCTCTCGTTAATTGATATTGACTCACAACAAAATCCCCCCAAATTTACCCCCTTAAAAAGAGGAGGTAAATTTGGGGGATCAAAATAATGAAATTGCGATTAGCGGATTGGTGGGCAGGGAACGGGTGGAAAACCTCCCGCCTCAATCACGAAGTCATCGAAATCCTCATCTTTTCCTGGTTGGGGTAGCCCTGTATCATCCCAGGCGATGCGAACGCCAGTAATTTCTTCGTTCGTGCCACCATCTAAACTGCCATTAAACGCAGCTGCCAAGTTAGTGGTGGATCTGACACTGCGGCGAGTTTGACCTGTAGGGCTAACAGATTCCAGGTAGAAAGCATACCGGGTATTCGCTTTAAAAGTATATTCGCTGAGTCGATTTTCTACAGCTCCCCCATCAACTGTCCCCAGAAAATCGATTGCCGTGCCAATATTATTTTGACCGGGCGAGGAAGGCTGAGGCTGTTCGCTTCCGAAGCCGTCATAGGGTTTGACTTCCTGAAACAGCACCGTCTCTTCACCCGTATCTAAATTGACAACGCCAAGCGTTGATCGATAAGCTCCGTGGGACTCTTTGAATTCAAATTCAATCGTCGTATCCACCGGGAACTGGACAGCTTCATTGCCAAACAAATCTTCAGCGTGAACGGGCGTTGCCACGCCCATAAACCCAGCTGCGATCGCTCCCAGTAGCCACTTGAACCCGGTGGTTCTACCGTTTTTACGCTTCATCTGCCTCATCGTATTCTTGCTCCTGCTCACACTAGAATGACTGTGCAACTGACAACCGAACCGCTACCAAGTCCGCAAACCGGAGTTGGCTCTGGAAATGTCTTTTTGCTGCAAAGTCGTTCTCAAGTTTTCTACTTCTGTCCTTAACTCCTCTAGACGCTGACACGCCTGCGGAACAGGGGGTGGTGTTTGAGGCTGTCGAGTAAACCGGCGGGTACCAGGAGTTTGTTCCGTCAGAGCAGCCCCGCAGGCTTGAAAGGCTGTTTCTGACTCTTGGTTAAGCCGGGTAATATTTGCCGTTAGTTCCGGATCTAACTTGTCATCAGTATCAAAAACGGGTGCCGTATTGTTCCAGATATTCGTTCCCGTGATATCAGAATAACTACGGTCGGCTCTCGCAGGCGCAGCCATACCCAGCGCCACAATTGATAAGCCAACAACCCAACCCAGAGATTTTATGGTGTGCATTTGGGGTACTCCTCCTTAAAACTTCAATGCTGTCCCAACACCTAATACAAATCGAGAGCCATCACCCGCACCCGCAACGTCGCGCAAGGCTGGAGTAATCACAAAAGGAAAGTTTTTGAAGGGAGCGATGGAAAGACCCAATGCTAAGTCCTGTCCTGTCCATTCCGCAATCAAACTAACAGGTCGAACAACACGAACTGCCAAATTTCCAAATACATTGATATTGTTTTCACCCGCATCAACCGCACCGTTGGAACGGAACTGTCCATCGCCGACACCAACCGTAAAAGCAACGCGGCTGAAAGCATCATTGAGAGATTCTCTCGTTCGGAATACTTTGGTAACAACTCCATATTTGGATTGTTCAAAGTCGTTGTGACCAATATTTAAAAAGCCATTCCAGCCTAATGCTGCGGATACATCTCCCCCAAATCGACGATGCAGCTTGCCATTAAAACCACCTTCGCCGAAGCTGTCATTTGTCGCTAAAGCGTAGGATAGTTCTACCCCCACGGCTTTATCGGCATTGCCTAAGCCGATGCCGATCCCCGCAGCCCCCACAGAACCACTATCTTCTCGCACGTTGGGTTGATAGGTGCCGCTGATAAAGGCGGTGTTTCTATCTGCACCATAGCCAACTGGGATATAAATGCTCAGGGCGGGCGAAGCTTCAAATTCCTCGATGGGTGCTGGCAACGCTAGCGGCGCAACAGGTTCCGGACTCGGACAGGATTCTGTCGCCAGTGTGGTTCCTTCTTGAGCAACTTGATAAGTTGCATTATCTAAGGATTTAACGTTCTTGATTCTTTGCGAGGCACAGGTATTCCCGGCTTTCGGTTCCGTTGCCATTGACTGGCTGGTTTGTACCGTTGACGAGTTAGCGATCGCCTCATCTGGACGGAGTGCCTCAGCCTTGGATGTAAATACACCTCCACTGGGTAT
The DNA here is from genome assembly GCF_014695635.1 of Coleofasciculus sp. FACHB-712. Classification (NCBI taxonomy): domain Bacteria; kingdom Bacillati; phylum Cyanobacteriota; class Cyanophyceae; order Coleofasciculales; family Coleofasciculaceae; genus Coleofasciculus; species Coleofasciculus sp. FACHB-712. The sequence continues at coordinate 36,397 of NZ_JACJOQ010000381.1, forward strand.
CGTTCGTTCATTTACAGCCGCTTCGTTAACAGTTTCCCCGTTTCGGAAGGAAGCTAAGTCAGAAGCTTTCCTCCCGGATTCCTCAGATGCAGACTGGTTAATGTCAGAAGCTCTTGATAACTGGGAGAGGAGGTTATTTGAGGGAAGCGCCGCAGTTTCAGGGATTTCTTGCAAATCAGTTTGGGGAGCAGCCGTCAATGCCGGAAGTTGCCTTGCAGCGAATCCTGGGGCATTCTGAGAAGGCGATCGCGCAAATTCCTGCCTGGATGCCAATCGTGGTTCTGGTTGGATTTCTGGGGCAGCGATCGCTGTCATACTTCTAGGAGTCACCATCGGGGTGGCAACACTCCCCTCATCGGTCGCGGCTGCCTGGGGAGAACCCTCGGAACTCGGACTTTCACTTGCTTGGGCTGTCATCCCTCCAGCCACAAAAGCAGCTAAAGTACAAACAGCAACATGAGGAAAACGCATAAATTAGCCCTACTAAACTCACACCGCTCCAATTGAGAAGTCGGTCTTCCCAAATCGTTGAATAGATACTTATACAGAGTTGGGCGCGTGTATCCGCAGTGATAATCGCGCAAATTTTGCCTCGATTTGTAAAAATCATCGCTTCAAATCCCGATCGCCGCTTCCTCTCCCTTCAGCGCGATCGCGTTAGAGAAGCGAGGCGTTAGCCGCACGCTGAGTTCTCAGTTCGCTCCCCTATCCTTCACCGGATAAACTAGCTGTGTCAATATCTATATTTACGGCATGATTGTTTTTGTTGCCCTGCTAGCTTTCTACGTTGCCTGGAATCTGGGCGCAAACGACGTTGCTAACTCGATGGGAACGTCGGTGGGATCGAAGGCTGTCACCCTACGGCAGGCATTGGTGATTGCCGGAGTGTTGGAATTTACAGGTGCCGTGCTGTTTGGTCGTTCCGTATCGGAGACGCTGGCAACCGGGGTTGTCAATCCAGAACTGTTCGCTGCCGTACCTCAGATGCTACTGATTGGCATGGTTTCGGTATTGATAGCCTGTGGCGTCTGGCTGCAAATTGCCACCAGTCTGGGCTTGCCAGTCGCATCATCTCATGCGGTAGTCGGCGCGATCGCCGGTTTTAGCTGGGTGGCGGCGGGTGTCGGTGCCATTGATTGGTCATTAATTGGTCTAATCAGCTTCGCCTGGGTGATAACGCCGATCATCAGTGGCACGATTGCCGCGTTATTCTACAGCGTTGTCAAGCGTTGGATTCTCGATCAACCCAACCCACTTTTTCAACTGCGCGAATGGATCCCCTGGTTGAGCGTGACGTTGCTGGGCGTCTTTGGGGTGATTGTTCTACCCTCTGTGAGTCAACCCATCGATACCTGGCTGACAAATCGTTTCGGCATCAACCTTCCTGCCCACGATATCCCTCTCTTGATTGGCGCGATCGCATCAGTTGCCCTTACCCGGTTCATCTGGCGACAATTAGCCCGCGAGGAAGCAGAGCAGCTTGTAGACACAAGGGTTATCGCGGGAGCCAATGAGACGGACAACCGCGAAATCCCAAACTCCCCATCTAAAATCCTCAATCCTATTGAGCGTCAGCTAGCACGGTTTCAGCTATTAAGTGCCTGCTTTGTTGCCTTTGCCCACGGTTCCAATGATGTTGGCAACGCGATCGCTCCCTTAGCGGCGATCGTTTATATCAATCGCACAGGTTCCGTTCCTATCACTGGCTTTAGCATTCCCCT
>NZ_JACJOQ010000382.1:0-8065 GCF_014695635.1 Coleofasciculus sp. FACHB-712
ACATACAGCGGTGTGCCTTCAATCAAGTGGTCTAAAACCATGCTGGTGTCTTTGGCAAATAAACCCCGACGCCCTCCCACTTCAATTGGTGTTGTCTCGTTCTCTTTGATTAGCTTGCCTTCATCTCCATCGAAAATTAATCCCCCGTGTTCTCCGTGAACCTCAAAACTTCGTGATGGTTGCCAGAGATTTTCCCCTTTTCCATAAATCACCTCTGCAACCACGCCGCTAGTAAACTTTAGCTGGGCTGTGCAAAAACAGGATTGGTAGAACGCCCCCTCGCCCCAATACCGTGCTTGACAGCTGACGGTAGCAACAGTTCCAAACAAATCAGTTAGGCGATGGATGCGAGAGAGGGCACCGCACAGAGGAAAACCAAACAATTCTGGGTGATAAGTCCAGCGCTGGGGTGCTGGGTGCTGGGGATTGATGGTGCTGTAACGGGCGTAAAAGACTTCTCCAATTTCGGGTAAGGATTGCCGCAGTGCTTGATGCAAACCGCCCAGAATTTCTATATGCTCGACGTGCAGGAGTTGGTTGCGATCGCGTGCTAAGGCAATGAGTGCTTCTGCTTCGGCAACGTCCAAGCACAGCGGATATTCGACAATAACGTGTTTGCCAGCTTCAAGTGCGGCACGCGCGATCGCTCCATGCTGCTGGTTTACCGTGCAGATGACGATCAAATCGATATCCTCTCGCCCCACTAAATCTTCCCAAGATGAAACGGCTTGGCAAGAGTAGGTTTGACCAAATTCCTTTGTGCTGTCCGGGGTATGTCCGGCAACGGCTACTAGCTGGGTTCTATCTTGGGATTGAAATGTTTGCGCCCGGAGTTTAGCTGCATATCCGGTTCCCACCAGCCCGACACCGATTGGGAGCTTGCCAGACCACGCAGGATGAGACACTGATGTTGGCATTTTAAAAATGTGTTGTTGCTAACAGTAAAAAATCATCCGGTGATTAATCTCTAAATTTTTCAGTTCATCTGTCTGAATTTAAAGATTAATTGTTGTTATTAATTCTTTCTATAATTACAGCTAATATATTTACCCCGAAGAAGGTATCTCGATGTTCTCGAGGAATTGTCAGCTGAACATCGTATCACTGGTCTACCATTCCATTGATAAGTATAAGTAATTAGGATTGAATCTTAAAAGTTTATTACGAATACCATTCACACCATCTATTGATCTCGTGTTGAAGGCTCTGGTTTTTCCCGTAGTATCTAAAGAGGAAGTGAACCTAGTAAGCAAACCTTTACCTGAGCTTAGTCTAGCGAGGAAGGTCGCTCTACTCTGAATTACTACTGCCATTTCGACTACTTGAGAGGAACGCTACATGGCTTATAAAGTAAGGTTAATTAACGAAGCCGAAGGGCTGGACACCACGATTGAAGTTGAAGGCGACGTCTATATTCTTGACGCCGCAGAAGATCAAGGTCTCGATCTGCCCTACTCCTGTCGCGCTGGTGCTTGTTCAACCTGCGCTGGCAAAGTGACTGAGGGTGATATCGATCAATCTGACCAGTCTTTCCTGGATGACGATCAGATTGAAGCTGGCTATGTCCTGACTTGCGTGGCTTATCCCAAGTCGGATTGCACCATCATGACCCACCAAGAAGAAGAACTCTATTAAGAAAACCAGTCAGTGGTTGGTTGTCAGCGATCGCAGACAAGAAAAAACAACGTACAACGGATATCAGTAAAAGACGCGCTATTATTGGCGTCTTTTCAAACCAGCAACTGACTTGTATGGGCGGGTTGATCGATAGGATGGACTATTTACAGATATCTGGATTAAACCCGCCGCCAAATAACTGACAACTTCTAAGCTTTTTAGCAGGGACACTCTTCCAGTGTCCCTGCTTGATTGTTTTCAGGAGTTGGGCAACGCTTTTGTATTTTGATCCGGGCCGAAGGTAATGGACTGATTAAGAGGCTGAATTTGGGCACCAGGATAGTAGAAGTTGAGAATCTGCTGACTTGACCAACCCGCTTTCGCTAAATTGAATGCGCCGGTTTGGCTCATGCCGACGCCATGCCCCAATCCGCCCCCAGTAAAGGCATAACCTTTTACGGTTTTGTCTGCGCCATAGATAGGCTGTAGATAGAAAAGGGTGCTGCGGGGTGGTCGGAAGGCACTGCGGATATCATCTTTGAGAATTTCAACCACGCCAGTGTCGGTTTGCACTGCCAGTCGGATAATCCGTCCGGAGGGCGATCGCTCTGCTACCCGCAATTGCTTAATTGCTTTAAAGGGAGTATGGGGAGTCTTTGTCCGCTTGAGATAAAGCTGCAAATCTTGGGTAATCTGAGCGATACTGCTGGCTTTACTCCAGCGAAACCAATTGCCGCCAGTTTCGTGAAATCCTTGTTTCAGGCTGATAAACCGCTGGAAATTTTGTTCTTGAGCCAAAGACAACTGCGGGTTCCAAATTGTCCCAGATGAATCTACCACGGCTTGGAGATACGGGCGATCTGGGCCATTCCAGACATCATTAAAGGGCGCACTGATGCCACCGCTGGTACTGGAATAAAGGGCATCCACCAGTTCATTCTGGTAAGTTAGCACTTGACCTTTCGTCGCCGCGATCGCTTTGTCTGTCGTCGGTACAGTGCCGGTGAGACCCTTGTAAACTTGGCAGTGGGTGTCTGCACACAGTTCGTACCCATCCACTGTAAACCGCCGTAAGTTCCGCAGTGCATAAGTCCGAGCAATGATTGCCTGCGCTTCCGCCGCCGCATAGGGGGCACCGCCATCCAGTTCGTGCGGTACAACGCCCCGCAGATAAATTTCTAACGGTACTTGATTGACCAGGGTGTAAGTGCCGTAAGCGTTGGGTTGCAGCCGCAACGAGCCAGCGTAGAGAACGCTATTTTTCGAGTTTTTGCCTTTTGTCACCTGGATCGGGTTTTTGCCAGGGATAATCTCTATCTGGTCGCGATCGTACCGAAAACCATTCACCACGAGAGACGCTTTGGGCACTTTCTGCACCACTTCCGTCTCCAAATACGCAGCGCGATCGCCTTGAGCTTGAAGGTTCTGCAACAGCCAGCGGCGCACTAAAGGCGTTTTATAAACATCGCGTTTTGCCCACACCTGCCAGCGTTCCGGCTGCGCTACCTCAACCTCAATTCCCTTGGCTTGCCACGCTTTGGCACTGTCTTCCGCCATCTCAAAACTCCGATAAATGCCCAGGACAAGCCGTTCCTCTAAAGCAGGTGCTGGTAGAGGTTGCATGGTCACTTCTAGCTTGGCACTGGTGGTTTGCAGGGTTTGTTGGCGATCGCCTGTATTAAAGCGCAACATCAAGCGATCGCCCGATGTTGCCTGCAACCTCATTTGGTCGGGTTCCTCACCAAATCGCTGCACAACCCCCACTTTCAGTTCCACATCATTGCTACTGGGTGCCGGTCCAGACGCCGCTGTGAGTCCTATCAGCCCAAACACCGTCAAAATGGTGCGGGACCAGTGACCTAAACGTTTTCCCATCCCAGCCGGACGAGTGAATTTCCGACTTTGCGATTTGGTTTTTACCAAATTCTGCCTCAAGGTACATCCCTTTTTTTGCATGGACTATCTGAGGATAGAAGATTTTTCTTCAAAGCTGACTCTATATTTTGTCTCAACCTACGCAGCTAGTTGTTCCATCTATTGTGATAGACGCCAGGACGAATAGATCGGGGATGAACGACAATCTTCAGCTTAATTTAAAGTATCCAGTTGTCAAGTCGAAGTCATTCCGAGTATGATTTAGAAAGAAACAACAGATGGAGACAGCTACTCGTCCTATGGTAAGGGTGCAAGAAATACCCCTGCAAAAGATTCATCGTCCTCTGCCGCGACAAACTGACCAAGCCAAAGTAGCGGCTTTGATGGAATCCATTCAAGAAATCGGTCAGCAAGAACCCATCGACGTGCTGGAAGTAGATGGAGAATACTATGGTTTTTCCGGCTGTCATCGATTTGAAGCTTGTCAGCGCCTAGGTCAAGAAACAATTTCTTGCCGGATTCGCCGCGCACCGCGCTCTGTTCTGAGAATGCATTTAGCTTGAGTATTCAAAAACAAGCTTTCCAGCTCAAAATTCAGCCTGTACTGCGAATTAGTATCCTCGATCGCAGTTTATCTTGTCCTAAGCGTGCAAAGATAATCTACAAAAGTCTGTGCTTTTCTATACACTTCCATCTAAAAGGATCAAGGCATATGAGTAGTATCAATCATCATCAACGTCTCTACCCGACTAGCATTGACATCGCCGCAGAAACTCGCTCTAAGGTAATCGAGCTTCTGAACCAAACCGTAGCAACCACCCTTGACCTAAAAACTCAGGTAAAGCAAGCGCACTGGAATGTTAAAGGGATGGACTTCTACCAGTTACACCAACTTTTTGATGAGGTTGCTACTGAGTTGGAAGAATTCACCGATCTGTTTGCCGAAAGAGTCACCGCTCTAGGAGGGTTGGCAATGGGAACGGCTCGGATGGCGGTAGCTGCCTCTATTTTGCCAGAGTATCCGATCGATATCATCGACGGCAAAGACCACATTATCGCTTTGGCGGAACGCTTTGCACCTTATGCCAAGTCGCTGCGCCAAAATATTGATGCTTCAGCCGATTTAGGCGATGCTGATACCGCAGACCTTTACACAGAAGTGTCTCGCGCGATCGATAAGCGGTTGTGGTTCTTAGAAGCGCATCTGCAAACTGGAACCCTAACCTCTGTTGGCACAAGACAAGCAGTTGCCAGTAAACATTAATTACTGACAGTAGGGGCGCACAGCGAGTTGTGTGCCCCTAGGAGCTTTCAATAATTAAAACGCACCTGCGGGGCGAACTGAAAAAGCAAACGTGGTAAACGAACCAGATTCTGTACAGCAATTTGCCCGCCAGTTGCAGCAACTCATGCAACTGGCGGGGATTTCTAGTTATAAAGCTTTGAGTCGGCAAGCTGGAGTTTCAGAACGACAAGTCCAGCGACTGCGACTGGGACAAGTTTCGCAGATGCGAGTAGAAACCCTGATCAAGCTCTCCCAAGCGTTGAAAGTGTCAGTAAGCGAGTTACTGACCACCTTTGGGGATAGGAAACCGCCAGCGCTGGGAGAGCAGATAAATCGGGAGCATGAGTTGGCGTCTTTACAGCAAGAGTATCAGCGGCTGCGATCGCTCTTAGAACAGCAGCGAGAAACTTTAATGCAGGAATTCCAGATGTCAAGCCTGCAAGTTTTAGAATCTTTTTTGTTGTATTGGCCTACCGCAGCCGCCAGAGCTTTAGAGAATCCCCAGATGGAAGCGGTGAAATTGCTGCCATTAGTCCGACCTGTGCAACAGATGCTTTCTCAATGGGGAGTCGAAGCGATCGCATCTGTCGGTGCAGAACTCCCTTACGATCCGCAGTTCCATCAACTCATTAAAGGAACTGCTCAACCTGGAGAAATTGTGAAAGTCAGTAATCTCGGCTACCGCCAAGGAGAGAAACTGCTGCACCGCGTCAAAGTCAGTGCTATATCCAAAGCTTGAGCCTACCCATCTGACTACGTTCAAACCCACGCAATATCAAGCGCTCGACTAATCTCCCCTTTGGCTGATGAATCCCCTGTATAGATTTGTTGCACTAGTAAGAGTGATTATCGCTGGAGAACACAACAATTATGCGTCCTTTAAACATAGGTTTAACAGAAGAGCAGCGTCAAGGCGTGACGGATTTATTAAATAAAGATCTGTCGGATGCCTACCTGCTATTGATCAAAACCAAAAAGTACCACTGGGATGTGGTTGGCCCTCAGTTCCGCTCCCTGCACCAGCTATGGGAAGAACACTACACCGCGTTGACGGAAAGCATTGATGCGATCGCTGAGCGAGTTCGCGCCTTGGGTGGTTATCCCGTAGGAACTGCGGAAGGCTTCCTGAAGTACGCTTCTATTAAAGAAGATCCGGGTACTCTTCCCAACGCATTTCACATGGTAGAAAACCTCGTGTCAGATCACGAACTGGTTATCCGCAACCTGCGCGAACACATCGATCAGTGCGGTGATAACTTCCACGATCAAGGTACCGCTGATTTCCTCACCGGCTTGATGGAACAACATGAGCAAATGGCTTGGATGTTGCGTTCCTTCATCGAAGGTGAATCCATTCAGCCAGACGGCAGACTCTCAGCAGAAGGTTTGAAAGTTCCTGTCAACATGAAGTAATTCATTCGGAAAAGTAGACACTGAGGAGGTAGATTAAGTTCTACCTCCTCAAGTTTTTTTATGCAGCCAGAACTGAGTCCTACTGAAGCAATTAAATTAGCTAAACAAGTAGCTAATTTGCTACCATCACCACCACGAATTTATCAGAATCAGAATGGGTGTGTTCAAGAATGGCCTGATTCCCCTGGTTCGGAAAATATTTTAACTTTACAGTATGTAGGCGGTGTTTGCATTCCAACTGAGTGCTACCCTAAGATAACGCTGCTCACTATTACCTTTGAAGGCGAAGCTGCTAAACAACAAAACGATTCGGTCACTCTAGTTCAAAAATTAAAGAATAGAATTTTTTCCCAAAAAAGCAATTCCTCCGTTCACTTACCTGTGGGAGGGGAAAACATAATATTTGTTTGTAAGTGGGACAGCCCGTATAAAAGAGGGGAACTTAAACACAGTTGGTGGTTTCATGTTGCTACAGACCACCAAGTTAAGTTTATTCTTGAGTCAGGAGATAATTTAATTTCCTACGATGATGGGCCGCCACGTTGCTGAAGTAAACAATAAAATTAGTAGGACTTTCGCAGCTAGTTGATGCTCAAGAAAGAAAAGCACAATCTATTATTGTGTTTTGCTAATAGCAATCCTATTTGAGTGATGAGATGCCAGCAATGTCAGATACCCTAATTCTCTCTCGAAGCCGGGGATCTTGCCTTTAGGAATCCTTTAGGACTGCTATAACACGAGCTTTCTTTCTTGCCTTGTTCAGCCTACACGCAGCAGTTACACCATTGCTGCTACTAAATATTCAAGTAATTGTTAAGTAGGAGAGAAAGGCTGTAACCAGCGGAGAATTTCTCTTTTCAACAAATTCAGCTCTTTGTATAAAATTTCTTGCTTCACCCATTGACCAACAGCATCAAACGGTGTGAAGTCCTTTCCCGCTTGCCAATTGACATCTTGACCAAGCGGTGTAATATGACTTCCTGGTAACATTTGCATTGCTACCATCCCCGAAAATCGCTTTTGCAAAACCTCAGTTAAGCCAGTTGATTGGTCAAGCGTATCGTTAGAAAATTTAATCAGTAAATTTCGCGGAATACTGTATTTATCAGCGATCAACTTGTTAGTTTCTACCGGCGAAGGTGTAAACTCGACATTAAAAGCTGGGCTGAAATTAAACTGCTGCACAAATGGGATGGCTTCGCTTGCGGTGTAGTTATTAAAGGAAATCAGGATATTCCCAGCACGTTCCACTGAAAAAAGACTACCAATGAGTAAATGCAGTTTGCAACCCATGCTGTGTCCAAGTCCGTAGATTGGGAGATATCGCCGCCGCAATAACGCTTTTGCCCGTAATTGTTCGATGGCGCTATCGAAGCTCAGGAGAACGTTGCCTGCGATCGCGCTATGATCCAGCGTATTCACAAACGGCGTCGCAATCACCGCATACCCTTGATTCCCTAGTTGTTCTAATAACCAGCGATAAGTGACGTGGGGTGCAGCCGCCACAAATGCGCCCCCAAGAAAATGCACAATTCCTACAGGATGTTGGGGAATTAACACCCAATTACCGGATATTTCTTTCCAGTCCATGAAGCGATATTCGCGTTGTTAATACTTCTTCATCTTAAAGCTTGCTTGACGGAGGTGGGGAGCGATAAGCCTAACGGCTTCACTTCGCTAACGCACTGACAAACAGAGAATGCGATCGCCTTTGCTTACCCAGCGCTTTTTGCGAAGGCTCAAAGTATATTCGTTCTCTTCCTTACCGCTCTACTAACTCCGACTGCCCTGAGTGCGGCGGAAATCCCACGGCATCATCGGTTGAGCTTGATTCCAAAAACCCAGACGTTGCTTTTTAGCTGCTGCCTGTGCTTG
>NZ_JACJOQ010000383.1:0-35638 GCF_014695635.1 Coleofasciculus sp. FACHB-712
GATTTGAGGGCGAGTAGAAGCACGCGAGATATGAAACAGTAAGAGAGTTGAAGTTAACTTATTGCGCCCAAGGCTAAAGTGTTGAATCTGGAGTTCTGTTGTCTCTCCCTTATCCCTTGTTAATACCTCAGCCCTCGGCTCCTCATTCACGCCCCTATCTAGGGGTTTTTTGTGAACTGGAGCCTCTCCCCTCCTCAGTCCTCTCCTCTCAGTCCTCAGCCCTCTCCCCTCTTCATACTTCAGTCCTTAGTCCTCAGCCCTCTCCCTTACTCAGTCCTTACAAGAATCCCGCTGACTCATACAGCCTTCTGAGAGTTGCCTCAATCTTGGTACCGTACTGCGGATCTGCTGCCCACCGTCCGCTCAACTGAGAAATCAGCGGCGCGACGCCCCGCGTCACAAAGCGAAAGCGCGGATCGACCAGTTCCTGCACCAAAGGCTCCAAACTCGCGTAAGCTTTCAAGTGTTGGATATGGGCGCGGACGCCTATTCTGGCGCTGGGGAAGGTCGCGCTCTCAGAAGCTCCGCCGATCGATCCCAAAGCGGCAAAATTATTTTGGCTGGGCTTAATGTCACCCCCAAAGCGCAAAAAGCCGGTTTCTACACACATTTGACAGAAAGCAATGTCATAGTTGACGCCCTCAATTGTGGCTTCTTCCCGGTAAAGTTTGGGTAAGTCGGGAAACTGGGCGAGGGCGTTCTCGTTATTGGCTTTGAGGAACATAATCATCTGTACCTCAGAGGTATTTCCATATCCCATAATCCGATCTAGTTGACCGGGACAGATGGGTAAAATGGAGCGCAAAGACAGGGTGCGGGTGGCGCTATCCCAACCAACCGAGATATTAAAAGGCCGAAGTTCAATGGCTTTGACATAGACGACACCTCGGTAGGACACGCGGCGGACTGAGGTGTTATTTGTCAAGTCAATTGCGAGCCTGTCCACTAGGTCAATAGGGATGTAGGCGTTGCTATTGATGAGAACGCCCTTCTCCCCATAGACCTGGTTATTAATGTTGATATTGATGGAAGGATAGGTGGGGGAAGTGCCAGGATCGGGGGTGGGAGTACCGCCTCGGCTCCAAGATGCCAATCCGTCCGCAATTCCTAGCGCGATGTCGCGGCGGCGATTCTGAATTAAGAATCGGTCATCCGGGTTGGTGAGATAGCCAACTTCCATCAGCAGGGAGGGAATAAAAGTGTCGCGGCAGAAGCTCAAACGTCCGACGCCGGTGGCGGTGTCTGGCTTGACTCCCCGGCTGGGCAGCTGGGGAACGCGGCGCAAAAGCGCCAAGAGTAGCAGTTCGGCATTCTGCTTGCGTTCCTCGTTGCTGGAAATGTAGAAGACCGTAGCGCCACGAGTCGCTGGGTTAGAATAGGCATCGGCATGGATTTCTAGCGCCACGTCGCCGCTCCGAGAGCGGGCGTTGATCCAGGAAATCGACTGCGTTGAGTTCTGATCGTCTGGGACAGAAAGAACTTCAAAACCCCGCGATCGCAGTTCGGGTACAATCTGGTCGCGCAGCAGAATCATCTCTTGAGCCTCTGTGGTGCCACCTGCTTGCCCTCCTGGCTCTCCAGCACCATGACCGGCTGAAATAAAAATTCGTCCCATCTTGAAAGATTCCCCCAGCGCTAACAGTAATCTATATTAATCAACCACGATAAGGATTTCCGGGTGCTACGGCTAGTCCAACTTGACGCTTCCTCTTGGAGAACGGCGAATAAATTGTTCCAGACACATATATTAATGGGTACTAAGAAGAAGAAACTGTAAGATTTTCGGTATGGTAGAGCTGGAAATCATCAATTCATCCCTATAGATGAACAAAATCGTTGAAGTCTTACCAGATAAAACGGCGCTGATTGAGCGATCGCTCCAAGTGTGCGTCGAGCAAATTCACCGGGCAATCGAACAGCGATCGCTCTGTACTATCGCCTTGTCCGGTGGTAGCACCCCCAAGCCGTTGTATGAAGCGATCGCGACCCAAAATTTGCCTTGGGATAAAATTCACATATTTTGGGGCGACGAACGCTACGTGCCGCCAGACCATCCTGATAGTAACCAAGGGATGGCGCGGAGTGCATGGCTGGATAAAGTAAATATCCCAGCCGCCAACATCCACCCCATGCCAACCGATGAAGCCGATCCATCTGTTGCAGCGGATAAGCACGAACAACACATCAGGGAGTTTTTTCAAGTTCAACCCGGTGAATTTCCAGCGTTCGATCTCATTTTGTTAGGGATAGGAGACGACGGACACACAGCTTCTCTGTTTCCCCACACAGAAGCATTGAATGTACGCGATCGCCTGATTACCGTCGGCAACAAAGATGGGCAACCCCGGATCACCTTCACGGCACCCCTAATTAACCATGCTCGGTGTGTCATATTTGTGGTTGCCGGTGCGAGTAAACGACCTGCTCTCGCTCAGGTTTTTGCTCCTACCGCTGACGACCAAACCTATCCCAGTCGGTTAATCCAGCCCCAAGGCGAACTTTGGTGGCTTTTTGATGAGGCTGCCGGTCTTGAATTAAGCCGGTCTTGAACTAGCCGGTCTTAAACTAAAAAGTTAAGACGCCTCGCCATTCAGACTATATTTGAATTTCCACCTTCCACTCCCATCTCTAGGAGGGATACAGCCTGCAAGGAGGTTTTATGATTGTCTGCCCGAATTGCAATCACCAAAATCCTGATGGAGCAGCCCAGTGTGAGGCTTGCTACACCCCCTTACCCGCCACCACCGCTTGTCCCAACTGTGGCGCACCCGTCCAAACCGACGCTACCTTCTGCGGTCAGTGTGGTTCTAACCTGCGACCGAGCAGTCCAGGTGAGGTAGGGGCATCGACAGGACTAGACCCGTTCCCCGGCGTACCGGACTTAATGGCACCCGATCCGCTGGTGGCACCCGATCCTTTAGTGGCTAGCCCTCAATCATCAATGCCCAGCTCTAGCCCGGATGTACCCGCTCCGGTGGCACCCGTTCCAGCTACAGTGGTCAGTCAGCCACCCGCACAGGAGCAAGCAAGCGTTACCCCCCCGGCGGCTTCTAGCAGCACTCCACCCGCGTCCGCAGCAACTTCTGGTAGCTCAAAAACGCAGCTACAGCAGCAGAATGCCCGTTTGCTGCACGTCCAAACGGATACGATGATTGAATTGCCAGCACAACTGTCGGTGATTCACATCGGCAAGCCAAACGACCAGATTCCACCTGATATTGATGTTTCAGGATTCCCCAATTCCGAGATTGTTTCTCGGATTCATGCGGATATCCGTGTGGAGGGAGATGCCTTCTACATCGAAGACGTTGGGAGTGCGAATGGCACCTACATTAACCATAACCCCCTGCCTAGCGGCAATCGGCACCGTTTAAGAACCGGCGATCGCATTGGCCTAGGCAAAGGCGACAAGATGACCTTCTTGTTCCAACTCTCTTAATCCCAGAGGCTGTTCGATGCGATCGCAAAGCCTGAAAAGCCTGCTGCATCGCCTCTTGGGGTGAGGGGTCATGGCAATTGCAGACTGTTTTTTTAAGTGATAGGCTTGAGGGAAACAATTCGGCATCGGACTCAGGTTTATGTAAATTCCACAGTTATATAAACCTGTGATGGGAGAAATTGGGAATCCCGGCGAATCAATTCGGGGGATACACCGACTTGACCCCCTCATGATACGATGCCATTGGTAACACCCGTGGGTGCCTTGGAACTAAAAACGCGAAACCCAGGTGGAACGAGGTCAAAAGGGTTTACAATTCCATCTGCCCACGTTCTACCCATTCGCGGTCTGACTCCAGTCATTGGGGGATTCATTTCAATTCATTGAATGGAGGAAGTCACGTCAGTTGACAGTGTTACGAGTCCCAAGCCTAGAGACGGAAATCTTTAGAATATGTAACATCGGTGATTACCCTGACCCTGCTGCATCCTATCCAATCTATACCAGTTCAGAATTGGACTTTTGAACCCGAATCAGTAGTAATTCGGATTGGACGGTCAACCGAGAATGATGTCATTCTTTACAGTGCGGTTGTTTCTCGACACCACGTCGAGATTCGGCGTAGTGCTTCCGATTGGGAAGTTGTTAGTTTAGGTGCCAACGGCACCTATCTCGATGGAAAACGCATCGACCAAGTGCCGGTGGTCGATGGGATGATTATTCGCCTCGCCAGCTCCGGCCCCCAAATTCAAATTCGGATTGGCTCGGCAGAAACTAAGGCAAGGCTAAATACGGTTGCAGGTAAGCAATCGGTCACTCGAAAGTCTGAAGAGAAATCCAGAGATAGAGAGACTTTCATAGATGCCCGTTCGCTTGAACCAGATGAAAAGAATCAACCAAACGTGAAGCTGGTTGCTGCTTTGGAAAATCTTGGTAAATCTAAAAAATTACCCTAGGGTTGCCAAAATTCTGTCCTGGGTCTTTACCATCGCAATTCAAGGGTTGTGTGGAATATATCCGTAGGGGCATGGCAATTAAAAAGCCCCTACTTAATGGGCGCGGTTAAAACGTAGAGCCGCGATATCTTCCACTCAACTTAAGAAACGCTATAAACGGTATTGAGCTAGCAATAAGCGAAAATACCAGTAAAATGCCTATCTCACCACAATGCTATCTCTCAGACAGCAACGGATTGCCGATCTGGAGATAGCATTGATTTTGGCTTGAATTGAAATGGGGGCAGAGGGACTTGAACCCTCACGACCTTTTACGGTCAACGGATTTTCATTCTCTCGCAGCTTTCGCTACTGTCTTTTACGACTTTGAGAATTGGACTCTCCCTTTACCCTCGGCTTGACGTTAGGGTAGCTCCCGTCGAGTCTCTGCACCTTCCAAAGAGTTTTGAAGTTTGGTTTTTGAGTTTTGAGTTTTAAATTCACTCAGTCCTCAATCTTCAAGCACTGACTTTGGCTTGGCTCAGGATTGCCATGTCTGTTGCCAGATTTAGGTTTCCCTGAATTTGAGAGCCGTCACTTGACAGATTTCTCCATCAAGGCTCAGTTTTCTAAGTCCGTAGCGTCTGCCATTCCGCCATGCCCCCCCGATGGGGAGAAGTGTCGTTACGTATCTTCTACAAAACTAACTTCATTGTCTATTGCACCATTAAATGGGGACTTTATGCAACTATTCCTTTAGTAGTCTCACTAATTAAGCGGCTGATTCCAGCAAACGGTAAAATATGGACAGTTCGTCGGGTGTCTAAACGGATAGTTCTCTGTTGGGAGACTTTTTGTGTTGATGTCCGCGCCGGGACGCCGGTACTCGCGCTCGTTCTTCTACCGCCAGAAAAAATTATGATGGTTGCGATATTGTATCTAGTTTTGAGTGGAGCCTACCTGGTAGTGATTCCCTTCGCCCTGTATGCCTACCTGCAACAGCGTTGGTATGTGGCTAGCTCCTTTGAACGGAGTTTCATGTATTTCCTGGTTTTCTTTTTCTTCCCAGGTTTGTTGCTCCTCAGCCCATTTTTGAATTTTCGACCCAAGCGGCGGCAAGTTCAGAGTTAAGGTTTGTCGTTGGGTAAGCGCTAAATGCGACGAATTGACATCATTGGAATTGGCATCGGCGTCTTTGCCGCCGGTGGAATTGTGTATTTGCTGTTGCTGGTGGCTGGGCTAGATAGCCTGGAAGCGGGGATTTGGAGTCAAGTTTTCCTAGTGGGCGGGTTGGTTGGCTGGCTGCTGACCTACCTGTTCCGAGTCGGAACGAAACGGATGACCTATAACCAGCAGCTCAAAGACTATGAAGAAGCCGTTTTACAAAAGCGACTGGAAGAATTGACGCCAGAAGAACTGGCTCAGCTGCAAGCTGAAATCGAACGGGAAAACAAATTAAAAAAATAGCTGATAGCCGTTAGCGGTCAGGTGTGTAGGGGCACGGTAATGCTGTGCCCGTATAAGAGCCTGTAGTTTCTTGTTTGCCCCTGACTGCTGATCCGTGAATTGCTAACGCCCGAAGTGCCACTGACCACTGACCACTGATTTTTGACAAATGACTTCAATTTCCGAGTGCTTTGAGTCTCTCGCGCGTCGCTCTGAATGTGCCTTAATTCCCTTTATCACAGCGGGAGATCCGGATCTGGAGACCACGGCTAAGGCGTTAAAAGTTCTTGATGCCGCCGGTGCTGACATGATTGAACTGGGCGTTCCCTATTCAGATCCGTTGGCAGATGGACCTACGATTCAAGCTGCCGCGACTCGCGCCTTGCAACGGGGAACCCGCTTGGAACAGGTAATAGAGATGGTATCCGGGGTTAGCAAAGAGGTGCGATCGCCTATCGTCCTATTTACCTACTACAACCCGATTCTAAACCGAGGCATTGAACCGTTCTTCAAGCAGATTGCGAATGCTGGGGTGCGGGGATTGGTCGTGCCAGATTTGCCCTTGGAGGAGTCTTCCAATCTGCTGCAAACTGCTGCCAGTATGGGAATTGATGTAGTTTTATTGGTAGCGCCTACCAGTTCCCCAGAGCGAATAGAAGCGATCGCGCGTCAGTCTCAGGGATTCATTTACTTGGTGAGTGTCACTGGCGTAACGGGAATGCGCTCTGGACTGGACTCGCGGGTGCAAGATATCCTCAAGCAGATCCGAAGCGTTACGGATAAGCCCATCGGCATTGGGTTTGGCATCTCCGAGCCAGAACACGCCCGTCAGGTGAAAGACTGGGGGGCAGATGCTGCAATTGTCGGGAGTGCCTTGGTGAAACGTTTGGCAGAAGGAACACCCGAACAGGGACTCGATGCGATCGCTGAGTTTTGCCGGAGTTTGAAAACGGCGATTACAACCTAACCCCGTTTGTAAAGTAGTGAGTTTTAAGTGATGAGTTTTTTAATTCAAAACTCATCACTTAAAATTTTTGTCCGCCCAATTACCGATTAAATAACTAATCGCCACCCCTGATTTTGGCGAGTAACATGGGCGCGATCTCGGTGACGGGCAAAACATACTGTGCTGCACCGAGGGCGATCGCTTCTTTTGGCATTCCAAACACCACACAGCTTTTCTCATCTTGGGCAATGGTAACGCCACCGGCACGAGCGATCGCTTCCATGCCTTCCGCACCGTCTCTACCCATCCCAGTCAACAATATCCCCACCGCTCCTTGACCGTAGAAACTCGCCACCGACTTAAAAGTGACCGTGACAGAGGGGCGATGTCCCCCCACTGGCGGGGCGGCAGAATGACAAAATCTGCCTTGAGTATCCAATTCTAAATGCAGCCGTTCCGGTGGAAAATAAATCGTTCCCGCTTTTGGTATTTCCCCAGCACGGGCAATTTTGACGGGCAAACGACATTCCAACCCTAACCAATCCACCATTCCCTGCAAAAAACCCTCGCTGATGTGTTGAATACAAATCACCGGGAGGGGGAAATTCGCTGGCAGATGGATAAGAATGTTGTATAAAGCTTGCGGTCCTCCAGTAGACGCGCCAACTACCACGATTTTGGATTTTTGATGGGGGATTTTAGCTTGAGAATTTATCGTCGAAAATTTAAAATCTAAAACTGGCTTTTTTCGATACTGGGTAAAGACACTCACGCCAGCGAGGATTTTAATCTTGCCAATTAACTCCTGTTTTACCAACTCATAATCCGATCCCGCACCACCACGAGGCTTGGGAAAAATATCCACTGCCCCCGCCTCTAAAAGCCGGAAAACATTTTGCCTATCCTCTTCCTGTACCGAAGTGCTAATCACCAGAATCGGACGAGGATAAGTTGCCATAACCTCAGAGATAAATTCCAGACCGTCCATCTGTGGCATATGTAGGTCTGTGCAAATCACCTGTGGCGAGCAAGAAGGAATCAATGCCAATGCTTCCCGACCCGTTTGAGCCATTCCCACTACTTCAATTTCTGGTGAGGATGACAGAATCCGTTTCAGCACTGCCATTGCAATCGCAGAATCGTCTACTAATAAAACTCGAATTGGCATTTTGTTCATTGCTAATTGCTAATTATTCAAAAGCCATTAGCGATTAGCGATTAACTACACAAGTCTTCTTAAGGTTTCTAATAATATTTCTTGGTTAAAAGTGCCTTTGGTAATGTAAGCATTCGCACCAGCTTCTGCACCTCTGCGTTTATCTTCATCTGAAGCCAGAGATGTCACCAGAATGATTGGAATTTCATTATATTCCTTATTCTGGCGAATCTTTGCAGCAAAACTCAGACCGTCCAAATTCGGCATTTGCACGTCGGAAACCACCGCATCAAAAGAACGAGTTTTAAGTTTGTTGAAACCGTCCAATCCGTCCACTGCTGTTACCACTTCATAGCCGGCACCCTCCAGAATGCGTTTTTCTTGAGTGCGAATGGCAATGGAATCTTCTGTCAACAAGATTACGGGTTTTCTGGCTTCTTCTGTAATGGGTGCAAACGATTTCACAAGCGGGTTTCGTTTTCGCACAGATTTAATTAAATCTGAAGGATTTAAAATCATACAAACTTCCCCGGTACCGAGGATAGTTGCGCCAATCACATTGCGAACTCGTTTGAGCAATTTACTTTGAGATTTGAGTACCACATCCTGTTGATCTACCCAGCCATCAACGAATAGTCCCAGTTGATCATCTCCCACTTTCAAAATAATGCAGGGCAGTTGTTCTAAATCGGTAGAAGTCGTTCGTTGTCCGTTGCTACTGGCGACTGGAAATTCCAGCAAATCTGCCAGTCGCGCGACGGAAACCGGGTGTCCATTCACAACAATGGTTTCTCTGCCTTCAATCGTAAAAATTTGATTCTGGGAAATCAACCGCATTGTTTGCACAAACTCCACTGGAAGGGCGTAAGCTTTTCCGCTCACTTCCACAATCAGTACCGGCGCGGTTGCCAGGGTCGTGCCTAAACAGAGCCGAAGCGTGCAGCCTTTTCCGGGTGTTGATTCAACCTCAATGCTGCCTTTGAGACGTTCTACATTGGTGCGAACCACGTCTAACCCTATGCCTCTGCCTGAAACCTCGGTCACAAAAGTCCGCGTTGAGAAACCAGGGGCAAAAATCAACGAGTGAATTTGAGCCGGTGTCATGGCTGCAAGTTCTTCTTCCCGACAGAGTCCGCGTTTGAGAGCTGTCTGCTTAATCTTTTCGATGTCTAATCCTTGCCCATCATCCTTAATGGCGATCGCAATATTTGTGGCTGTTTGGTAGCTTTTAATCTGAATAGTGGCGGTACGCGGCTTTCCCTGCGCTTCCCGCTCTGCTGGTGTCTCAATACCATGATCGACGCAGTTGCGAAGAATATGCATCAAGGGGTCTTTCATTTCTTCCAAGATGCGCTTGTCCGCTTTGGTTTCGCCGCCTTCAATGACCAGATTGACTTCTTTATTTTGCTGTCTGGCTAAATCCCGTACCATCCGGGGAAATAACTGAAAAATGGTGGATAGGGGCAACAGGCGGAGAGTGCGAATGCCTTCTTCCAAGTCACCGGCAATGGTGTCCAGTCTGGCGGTATCTTCATAGATGGCATCTCTTAACTGGTTGATCAGAACTCCCAGGCGCTCATCGAAGTCCTGTAGAGGCTGGCTTCCTCCATTCATACTGTAGGATTGCCCCCCCACCGACGCTGTAGAGATGGGGTTCCTCCGCCCGTTCTGAGCGGCAGAGGTGACACTTACTGCTTGCCTGTCACCTGTTATCTTTTCTTTGTGTAGGGCCAGGGCTGAAGTTTTCTGCACGCTTAGACGGCTCGACTCCTCCCATAGCGTCACGATTTCCTCAATTTCAGCGAGTCGATGGGCAATGCGGATTTTGGTAACGGTGAGTTCGCCTGCTTGGGTCAGCAATGCATCAAGATTGCGGGTTTCGACGCGAATCGTTTCGATGCGGTAGGGTTCGCCGAGGGCAACGGGGGGGGAGTTTGGGTGTTGAGAGCCGTTGTGCGAAAAGTTGGGTGGACTGTCCTTACTGTTGGGAGCATCAGGGGCAGGTTTGACACCCACCTCCACTGGTGTGAGGGATGCGGGTGTTTGGAGAAATGTTGTCTGTAATACTTCTATGTTGGCGGATGTTTCGGGCAGTTCGGAAGTTATATCCGGGGCAAGGGTTTCTTGCTCAATTGCTTCCTCATGTTCTGGCTGAACTGCTTCCTCATGTTCTGGCTGAACGCCTTCTTGGTCTAAATAATTCTGATTATTCTGATTCGCTGGAGTTGTAAATTCAGCTCCCATCATGTGGGCGAGGACGAGAAAGGTGTTGATACCTGTGGGTTCCCCGGTGACGGCTTCGCAGACCAGTTTGCGAATGGCATCTAAGCCTTGATAGAGGCGATCGCATATTGCAGATACCAGTTGTGTCTCGCCACGTTTGACACCTCCCAAAATATGTTCCAGCTGATGGGTGAGAGTTTCCACATCGCGCACGCCCAGCATTCGAGCATCACCTTTGAGACTGTGGGCTTCCCGCAATAATTCTTCTAGTCGAGCTTCGTCGTTGGGGTACTTTTCTAAATGCAGCAACCCATCATCAAGTTTCTGCAAATGTTCTTCGCTGGCAATTTTGAATAAATCTCGGAGTTCGTCGTCTTCTATCATCATGGTTAACTGAGAAGCTTTTAGCTTTTGATTCTTAGTTTTAGAGATAATTAGCCGTAATTTTTTTGGATATTTTTAAGCGAATATAGCAATCCTGGTTGAATAGTGAAATTTTCTTTTGTTAACGAACCGCGTTGGCGGAGCCTGTGCCTTAGCGCTTAGACGCTCTAGCAAAGCAGGGGGAAGCTCAGGACGCCAAGTAAGAGAGAAAAAGGAGCAGATAATTTTACGACTTTTGCACGGATTGCTATAGGATTCGCTACACCACTGACTTGAGGTTCAGAGCCGCTTCATTCAGTCTTTGGATGCCGATTTTAGTTTGAGTAATGCCACTGGCATTTTCTTTAGCTGCGACATTGAGGCTGCTCATTGCATCAACGACTTGTTGAATCGCGATCGCTTGTTGTTTGGCAGAAAGCGAAATTTGTTGACTGTTTATGGCGATATTTTCGATGGCATCAGCCACGCCGGTGAATGCTTGTGCTGTGCCCTGAGCGGTTTTCACCCCAGCTTCCACCGTTTTCGTCCCTTCATCCGTCACCATCACCGTGACATTGATCGCGTTTTGAATATCGCTAACCAGGACGTTAATCTTTCCGGCAGATTTCTTACTTTGTTCTGCCAGTTTGCGAATTTCTGCCGCCACCACCGCAAAGCCTTTGCCGTGTTCGCCAGCTCGAACAGCTTCAACGGCTGCATTCAGTGCCAGCATATTCGTCTGGTTGGCTAAGTCACTCACCAAGCCAGAAATATTGCCGATTTGATTCGTTTGCTCGGATAGACGGAGAATTTGAGAAGCGATCGCTCCCACTCTATCCTTGAGCAGCGCCATTTCCTCCAAAGTTCGCCCGACGGCTTGGCTTCCACCCTCCGTCAGCGAAAGCACCTGCCGCGATCCAGTTGCTGCTGCCTCGGCTTGCTCTGCTGATTGCTGGGATGAAGCACCCAACTCATCCATCGTGATCGTGGTTTGATTCACAGACGCCGCTTGTTGAGCTGCCGTGCGTTCTTGTTGCTCTACTGTGGCAGCAATTTCTGATGAAGAAGTGACAATCGTGTTGACAATGCCAGATATTTTGGCACCCAGCGGCTTAGCAATCGTGATGCTGAAGAAAACACCAAAAATAATCGCAGTCAGGGGGCCAAGAATCATCCCAACAAACACCCAAAAAGAGGTTTGAGCCACATCTGTTTCTGCTGCCTTCTGGGCTGCTTCCCCAAAGTTCTGGTTGTATTCCACAACTGCTAGCACCGATTCTGTGGCTGTGTTAAATGAGTTTAGTTCTTCATTTGCTGCCAGTTCGCTAAGTTCGTCCAGCAGGGCATCCGCCGCTTTTGCCCGTGCAAATTCTGGTGAGGTCTGCCTCTCCTGACTTACAAGCTCAGCCAGCCGATTCGCAGGATCTAAGACGCCCAGTTTGGCAAATTGTTGATAAATGTCCAGGAATCTTTCATGGTCTTGCTGCCACCTTTTCCAGTCCCCAAGAAATTTTTGATAGAGCTTTTTTTCGTCGGCAGTCTGTGAAATTGACTCATATTGTTTAAACCCTTCATCAATCTGCGCTTTAGCATTTTTAATTCTATTCAATTCAAACTGGCGATTTTCGGTTTTCAAAAATGTATTGAGTAGCGCTCGTTCCGATGACTGGATTTGGGTCTGTCCTTCATTGATTTTCCACAATCCAGTTACGCTAGGCAAAGTATTATTCCCCAGTGTATTAATATGGTCGCCCAGCCGAGTAGCTCCGCTCCAACCTACGAGAGCAATCACTAATACAATTAGACCCATTAGTAAAAATGAGCCGATTAATCGAGATTGTAAAGATAAACTTTTAAACATCAGACTTATCCTGCATTATTAAATTCGATGATTGGGTAAAGATTGAAGGCAGCTTTGTTCAGATTTTGGCGCTAAGTTTGATTTTGCTCGTACTAGTATTTTTTTGTTTCCTCAGTCAAGCCACCATGACTAGCTGGATAGCGATCGCTTAGGGCGATACAAGGAGTGAGAGAAAGCCAGTAACTCAAAATACTGTAGCTAATTTACCCGTTTTATGACTTTTCGTTTTTAAATTTAATACACCTAGAGGATTAGTATAAATACTGGTGATAAATTCTTCTTAGGGCAGGTTCTCCTAAAAAATTGAATTGCCAAAGAGAGGATTGTTTAGGAAATGTAAAATTTCTTAGTCAAACCTGCCCCTAACATCTCTATAATCCACCAAGAAAATACTCTTTGGAATTTTTTTAAAAATCTATACATACTTAGTCCTGTGTTAGAACGGCTCTTATTATTAATCCCTCTTCCGCTCTAGGAGTGTTAAGAGTTTAAAAAACTTAAAATATAGAAATGATATTTATTCACGCTGCTAACCAGCCGCATACAGATTAACCAAATGACTGCCTTGAATCTCAACGCAGCTTTGTTGAGGTTTTAAGTGCCAATCGGTTGAGTAATGCCGCAAGCGGTGTCTTTGGCTTGCTGATTGAGAGCCTTCAGCGCTCCAACAACCTGTTAGATAGCGGCTTTCGCTCTTCTCAGCATCGCTGCCCCTTCTAATGTTAACGATGCCGCCTGGGTTGCTTTCTCAACCAGCATTAAATAAAGCTTTCTGGGCAATGGAATGTAACAACTAATCACACTTCTTCATCAACCATCAACCCTGCTTGCATCAGGATTTTGGGTAAATCTAAAATAGCTATCATCTTTTCGCCGTAAGCAACCGTTCCTCGGAGGTATTCATCATTAACAGAACGAGCTGCGGCAGGTACTGGCATCATCTCCGACAGGTGCAAATACATCACATCCAATACCTCATCAACTATCAAACCAGCCACCAGATCGTCAATGCAAGCAACCATCGCCTTCGCGGTATTCTCTAAATTACCCAATGGTAAATTTAATACCCCACGAATATCGATTAATGTCAAAATCTCACCCCGCAAATTCATATTGCCGACAATATAAGCTGGGCAACAAGGAATCGGAGTAACTTTGCGAATATCAGTAAATTCGCGCACGTTCCCCAAATCTACCCCAAAATATTCACCATTTAAATTAATCACTGCCATCGGGCGGCTTCCCGTAAAATCTTGGTTCTCCGCTTGTCGCCTTAAATTTTCTGCCCGTTCCTGGAAAATCGCTATTTCTTCTGAGGTTTTATTGGAGAAAAATAGGCGTCTCTCTTTGGGAGAACCAAAGGCAATATCAGCTTTTGTTTCTGGATTTAGCGATGTTTTTCCTGTA
Source organism: Coleofasciculus sp. FACHB-712 (assembly GCF_014695635.1). Lineage (NCBI taxonomy): Bacteria > Bacillati > Cyanobacteriota > Cyanophyceae > Coleofasciculales > Coleofasciculaceae > Coleofasciculus > Coleofasciculus sp. FACHB-712. The sequence goes on from NZ_JACJOQ010000383.1 coordinate 13,777, forward strand.
ATTAATGTTTCAATTTGTTCTGTAGATTGGAGGAGCCTTTCCGGGTTTAGTAACATCACGATATCTGCCTCTAGATTGGCAATCCCCGTAACAAAATGGGGTTGATTCGCGATTTTTCGTTTATAGGAAAAATCTGCCGCGATCGCATTAGTGTAAATCTTCTGCACGTCATGAACTTCATTGACAATAATGCCAAATCTAAATCCCTGACATACCAGAACAATTACACTATCCGTAAGGCGATATTCTGGGAATCCGTACCCCAGGCGATAATGAAGATCCATAACTGGTAAGATTTCACCTCGGAGATTAAGCACTCCTACCATTTCAGGCGGTGCTTCTACGATTGGCGTTAACTCTGGGAGAAAGAAAATCTCTTGTACTGAAAATGCTTCTACTCCATAAAGGGAAGCATTCAAGCTGAAAATAATATATTGTTTATATTCCATAGAGATTATAACTGTGGTTGTAACATTTTTTGGATGTGTACGCTCAATTCTCCAACGGTCATTTTTTCTGGAGATTCAACTATCGATTCCTGGGGTAACTTTTTTAAAATTTCTAAAGCAACTGTTCGCATTTTTAAAGCTCTAGAAAGATTTCCTTCTAGTTCGTAAATGCCGCTAATTTCCAGATATGCCAAGATAGAGGAAGGCACTAAGTAAATGATTTTTTTTAATAAACTTTTAGCTTCTTCAACATCCCCCCGTTCTTCCGCAATATGGGCGAGTAGGTATAAAGGTTTTTCGGAAAGAGAATCGATTTTAAGTGCTAGTTGGCAGTAGTGAACTGCTTTGTCATATTCACCTAAGTTGGCATATATTTGAGCCATGAGATAGTAAGAGTCAAAGTTTTTGGGTGACAAAGCGATCGCTTGCTCTGTTTTTTGAATTGCTGAGGGATAATACTTCTGTTTGAAAAGGGTTTTAGCTTCACAGATAAGTGTCTGAAAGCTTGAAGTAGTCGCCGGTTTTTCGCTGACTTCAAGATTAGATAGGCGTCCGCATTCATTGACTTCGTTACTATTTTTTTCTCTTACTGGTACCGGAAAATAACTTTTAGGAACTAATTGTGCAAGTTCTATTTTTACCTTATTTGCCGCTGGGTAAGATGGGCAAAGTATTGGTTCTTCAGTGTCAGAATAAACTTTTGCTTTCTTCCTTGAAAGCTTCCCTCCAACCGTCTCTTTAGGGCGTTGATAGCTCGTTGATTCGGGAAACGACTCCGTGTGAAATAAGCTGATATCTATCCCCTGAAGTTCAGCATGAGCCGTCAAAAGATATCCTCCTGGTTGTAAAGTATTGTAAAATTTATTGACAACAAGTGAAATAGCAGGTTTATCAAAATAAACAAAGACATTTCGACAAAGAATTAAATCAATATTTTGAACATCTAACAATAAATTAGGAAAGGGCGTTTTAATTAAATTGACAGTTTTGAAATCAACTATGTCTTGAATGTTGTTGTTAATTTTCCATTCCGTCCCATGTGGCTCAAAGTAGCAGTTTTGTAGTTTCTGGTCTAACAATCGAAATGACCAAGAACTATAAACTCCTTGTTTTGCTTTATTGATAGACTCTTGATTGATATCTGTTCCTAAAATATAGAGATTCCAGCTTTCCCAATCTGGAATGAGTTCGGTGAGGAGAATCGCTAGAGAATAAGGTTCTTCGCCAGTTGAGCATCCCGCGCTCCAAATTCGCAGGGTTTTCGTTTGCTTTTTAGCGGCTATCAATCGCGGTAAAATTTGATATCTTAATAGAGAAAACTGACCTTTATCTCGAAAGAAGTAACTTTCGCCAATTGTTAACAAATTCGCTAGTTCTTGCCATTCGCCCTGACTTTGATAAGTATCGGTTTCTAATAATTGGTAATAAGCCTCAGGAAGATAGATCGAAATGACGTTCATCCGGAAGCAAATTTTTTCACATAAAGCTTCTCGCTCTTGCGGACGAATCTGTAAGCCTATATGAGTCCCAATGAGTTGTATAAAACGCTGTATGAGAGCTTCATTAAATTGTCTTTGAAATGACACGGAATCTCCTTCTCATTAAACTTCCCTGGTAGGACGAGTAAATAGCTTACTGAATACAAGAGGGCGATCGCTTTAGCGGCAGATGCATTCCTCGGCAAGGGCAACGCTTAGTCGTGTTGAGTGGTTACAGGCAAGGAATCATAGGAATTTCAATCCAAAACTCTGCTCCCTGTCCTGGTTCTGACACGCACTTGAGCATTCCGCCATGTTTCTCCACCACAATTTGGTAGCTAATGGATAGCCCCAAACCAGTTCCCTTGCCGACTGGCTTGGTGGTAAAGAAGGGGTCAAACAGACGCTTGATAACGTTCTCTGGCATTCCTGGGCCATTGTCTCGAATCCGAATCACAACGACTTGGTTCTTGGTCATTGGTAATGGATCTTCGGTGATTGGCGTCAGCGACGTGTTAGGGCTTCCAGTCTCTTCCTCATTACCCGTTAGACGATTACGGATTTCGGTGGCGATAGTAATTTTCCTTGGTTCGGGTTGGCTGTCGAGGGCATCAATCGCATTGCTGAGAATGTTCATGAACACTTGATTGAGCTGACCGGCGTAGCAATCGACTAAGGGAAGATTGCCGTACTCCTTCAAGACTTGAATCCCGCCGTAAGCGCCATTGGGTTTCAGACGGCTATGGAGAATTAGCAAACTATTGTCGATTCCCTCGTGGATATCGACCGGCTTCATTTCAGCTTCATCCAGACGAGAGAAGTTCCGCAATGACAAGACAATCTGACGGATGCGGTCAGCGCCCATTTGCATGGAAGATAGCATTTTGGGCAAGTCATCAATGATGAACTCTAAATCAATCTCTTCTTCTTGCGCTTGAATTGCGGGAACGGGATTGGTGTAGTGCTGTTGATAGAGGTGTACGAGATCGAGTAGGTCTTGAATGTAGTCGCTGGTGTGGCTGAGGTTGCCGGTGATGAAATTGACTGGGTTGTTGATTTCGTGAGCAATCCCAGCGACCATTTGACCCAAGCTGGACATTTTTTCGGTCTGAATCAGCTGAGATTGGGCTTGTTTGAGATTGTGCAATGCTTGCTCTAGTTGTTGCGTCTGGGTTTGCGCGGCACGGGCGGCGGCACGGCTTTGGGCGTAGAGTTCGGCTTGGTCAATGGCGATCGCTAGCTGATCCACGACGCCTTGCAGTAGCTCAATTTCGCTGTCAAGCCAGGGACGAGATCCACTGCTATGACTACAGACAATCGCGCCTAAATGACCGGCGTGGGTTTTCAAAGGTAGCAGCAGCACCGAACGAACGCCCAAATTGCTCAGTAGAGGTGCGATTTGCATTTCTCCATCCTCGGCATTTAGGCTGCGATCGCTTGTCAGATCGTCAACCCGCAAAGTCTGAAGTTTGCGGATTTTGTCGCTTAGGGGATCGAGTTTTTCTGGGGGACACTCGGAGAGCAAACTCGGTCTACTGTCTTCTGCTGTCGCTTCGTGAGTTACGGTCAGACTCGCCTGATTGGACTGCGCCCAGCACCACAAATACTGACATTGGTCAACTTGCAACAAACCGCGAATCTCATTTACGGCGGTTCCCAGAATGGTATCTAGGTCGAGGGAATCTCGAATCTGGCTTGCTAAGCGGAACAGCAAGGCTTCCCGACGTGCCGAGAGGGCTTCTTTCGCCCAAGACCGATCGATGGCGATGGCGATCGCGTTGACGACCCACCCTAAGACTTGATGAACGGCTTCGGTAAAGCGTTGGCTGCTGCATACAGCCATGACGCCCACCAGTCGCTCTTCGACAATCAGGGGATAGGTTGCTAAATAGCTTTCGGGAATTCGCAAACAGCTTTCAGCGACAAAATCATCGTACAAGCGGGCTTCCAACCCGCCCCCAGACCGATAATTACTATCCTGAGTCAGGTAGGGTTGACGAGTTTGAGCGACGAAGCCGACGAGGGTACCGTCTAGAACTTGGTGACGCTGAGCCAACAAATCTTGCCAATACAATTCGCTGTCTCGATCAACCCTTGTCGTTGCTTGCAATTCCAAGCGATTGAGTTTTTGGTTAAATGTCCAGATACAAGCAAAAGTTGCATCGAGATGCTGCACCATTGCTTCCGTACAGTGATTGAGACTTTCTGATAAAGACCCAGCCGCACCCAAAGCAGTACCGATTTCTGCTTCTAGGGTCGAGAGGCGCGATCGCTCCATCAGTGCTGCTTCTGACTGTTTGCGACCTGTAACATCCCGGAAATAAACCGATAGACCATCTTGATAGGGATAGCCCCGCACTTCAAACCACGACTCCAGCGGCTCGTAGAACACCTCAAAGTGAACCGTTACTTGATTGGCAACTGCCCGCTGGTACTCCTGATAAAAATTAGAAGTGACTGCTTCTGGAAACTCATCCCAAATACACTGATTAATCAACTCATCTTTGCTTCTAAATAAAAGCTGCTCTGCCCGCGAGTTCAAATAGGTGAATCGCCACTCGGTATCTAAAGTAAAGAAAGCATCGGTAATACTTTCCAAAATGCTCCGAGTGCGGTTCTCGCTGTTGACAGCCGCCTCGCGTGCCGCCTGTTCTCTCGCCAAAAGCTGGATGCGCTCCTCCTCTTGCCGCTTGCGCTCGTCGATATCCGTGTTCGTCCCAAACCAACTAACGATCCTGCCTTCGTTATCATGCACGGGTACCGCCCGTCCCAAGTGCCAGCGATAGTTTCCCTCAGCCGCATTCAGCAGGCGAAATTCAACTTCGTAAGGCTCTCCCGTAGAGAGAGAATGACTCCAGCGGGCAATACACCCCGGCACATCCTCCGGATGCAGCACATCTTGCCATCCCCAGCCCACCATTTCCTCAAAGGTGCGTCCGAAATATTCTAGAACGCGCTGGTTCACATAATCGAGTGCGCCATCTGGCTGTGCCGTCCATACCTGTTGCGGAATCACTTCAGCTAAAGCGCGAAAGCGCTGTTCGCTCTGCCGTCGTAATTCTTCTGCCCTTTTGCGCTCAGTGATGTCTTGACGGATTGCTACATATTCAACGGGTTTTCCATCGGAATTTAAGACGGGCACAATGGTGGTATCTACCCAGTAACAAGTTTTGTCTTTGGCTCGATTTCTGATTTCGCCATGCCAGACGCTGCCACTACTGATGGTTGCCCACATCTGCTGAAAAAATTCCTTGGGGTGATAGTCAGAATTGACGATGCGGTGATTTTGTCCGAGCAGTTCCTCTTTGGAGTATTGAGAAATTTTGCAGAATTTATCGTTTACATAGTTAATCTTTCCGGTCGAGTCAGTGACTGCCACGATTGAAGATTGAGCGAGTGCAAACTTGATGTCTGCCACTTCTTTGAGAGATTCAGACAGTGCAAATTCAGCTCGCTGACGCTCTTGTTGTGCATGAGCGTCTTTGATGGTAATCATCAAGTATCCGGCAATATCAGTTAAGGTGGCTAGCTCATGTTCGCTCCATTTGTATGGTTGCGGCGAGTCAAAGCACAGCAAGCCTACTAACTGGTCGGAATACGGAAACGGTACGTCAAGCATAGACTGGGTTTGGACTGCCAGCAGGACATCAGCGAGAGGTGCTAGCCGGAAGTCTTGGGTAACATCGTTACAGATGAATGATTCGCCCATCTGCAAGGCATTGAGATACTCCGGAGCCGCAGTGAGGTCAACCACCGCTCCTGAGAGTTTCGGCATTCCTGGCGGCTCGATGGAGGAAATTACCGTCAAGATACCTTGGTGATTAATCGTTGAGTAAGCTATTCGCAGATAAGGGAAATATTCGCTAATTTGTTTGAGCGTGCGCTCAATTATTTGCTCTATCGACAAACCAGATCGGGTTTTAGTCGAGATGCTGTTAAGCAACTGAAGACGAGTTTTGCTCTTCAGAAGCGCTGTCTCGGCTCGCTTGGAGAGCGTGATGTCTGTCTGAATGCCAACCAAGTAAAGTAAATCGCCATTATCTGAGAACACGGGCGAAATTTTTAATTGGTTCCAGAAAGGTTGACCATCTTTGCGATAGTTTAGCAGCGTGACTTTAACTTCTTTCGCTTGAGCGATCGCATTCCTAATTTTTGCGATCGCTTCTGGATCGGTATCGGCACCTTGCAAAAACCGGCAGTTACGACCAATCGCTTCCTCTGGCTGATACCCAGTAATTCGGGTGAAAGCTGGGTTCGCGTAAACAATCGGGCAATTTGGTTGATGGGGATCGACGATGACAACTCCATCTGAAACTGACTTTACAGCTTGTGCCAGTTTCAGATTTTCTGCGGCGGCTCGACGCAAGGCATCTTCAGTTTGCTGACGTTTGGTGATATCCATAACTGTGCCGATCGTGCGAACCGTTGTTGCCGTTTCGCTGTAAAGAACTTTGCCTTTTCCCGCTAGCCAGCGGATACTGCCATCAGGACAGACAATGCGGAATTCAATCTCGTGGTCTGTTTTACCCTGAATAGAGTCAGCGATCGCCCCAGCGACAAGTTCCCGATCTTCAGGATGAACCCATTTTAGGAAGCATTCCTGAGTTGCGTCAGTGCCCGGAACTAAACCCAATAGCCCCTCTAAATTATCAGATCCTGTTAGAGCGATTCCTTCACCTGTCAAAAGATTAAAATCCTCAATGTTAGTGCCAGAAGCTGCTCGTCCCAACTGAAATCGGGTTTCTTTCTCCTGAAGTGCTGCTTCAGTTTGCTGTTGATTGATGATAATTTGTTCGAGGTTTGTTAAGTTTTTTCCCAGTTGTAAGTGAGCGATCGCTTGCCTTCCTAATGTCCCCAGTGCTTGCTGCTGTTCCTTGCTTAAATCTCGCGGCACATCATCGAGGGCAGATAGCACCCCTACCATCACGCCCTCAGACGTGACTAAGGGCACACCCGCATAAAATCGGATTTTTGGATCGAATTTCACCAAGGCATGGCTAGCAAACCGTTTATCAGACAGGGTATCCCGAACGAGCATCAACTCGCATTCGCAGATTTCTGGTTGCAGGATGGCATAAGTGCAGAAAGCAACATAGGCGTCAGTGTCTGGGGTAGAAATGCCCAATTTTGACTGAAGCCAATGTTGTTTGCCATCCATAAAGCTGAGCAAAGCCATCTTTGTCTGGCAAATATAGGCTGCTAAACGGGTCAGATCGTCGAAAGCAGCTACAGATATTTGAAGATACGCTAGCTCCGGAGGAGCTGTAACGCTGATGCGATCGGGGATAGAGTTGAGTAGCGGACACCATCCCAGAGCATCGAGCGGGATTGCTCCGTTTCCAGGTATTCTTGCGTTCATGTTAAGCGCCCTTTTCTGCGAATGCTGCACTTTTTAGGAGCTAGCTGTATAAATGTTTACTTTTATTAAAACCGGATGATGAAGGCACTCTTTAAGACTTACTTTCCCTTTGCCTCTATGAGAAGCTTTATTGAAAGTTATATGATGTAGATGTTCCCTTATTTAGTTACTGAACTTAATCTTTGATACTGCATCGCTCAAGTTAGGTTAGTTGATGCCAGCCACAGACTAAAAGAAACAACAGTGTAAAGTTTAGGTAGGCAATACCCTCTTCACCGCAATTGCCAAGCCACCATCCGTCTTTAGGGAAAGCTAGGTTTTTGGCTGCAAGCAGAAATGCGATCGCGCTTCTGCTTGCAGCCTGCTAACGAAGCCTTTCTAGAGCAACTTGGCAGAACCTTCTCTATCTAGGATTCCCGTCAAGGATATATTTCTATCACAGACTGATATTTTTTGATTAACAAACACCCCATCCGCTCTTTTAGTATTTTTATCTTTACAAAACAAATGCAGCTTCAGTTTGTTTTCTTGTTACAATTATTTAACTGTATTCCCGTAATTCTTCTACTCACTGAGCAATAATCCTCAAGCTATAGTGCATATAGTAGAATGTTTATTTTAATAAAATTAAATTTTTGTAAAGCATTTTGAGATAGACATACATTGAACAAACATTTATTAATAAGGAGTCCTAAAAAACTCAACGAAACTAGAAAAGCCTTAAATTAAGAATAGCTGGACAGGATAGATGTATTCTGACAAAGGAAAGCGATGCTCTCTTACCTACTGGGGCTGACGTTAGAATAATTTGGATTGGGCTTTTTAATCGCCTTTGAACCGAATTCAATGATTGTAGGTTTTTGTATACTAAAAATTGGGTAAAGAAGATGTCTTCAACTTTGAGTGATATACCGACTATCCTAGCAGTGGATGATAGTAGCGTCATGCAGACGCTGATCAAACGTGCCCTAGAAAGAGACTACAAAGTTTTGGTGGCAGATAATGCAGTAGATGCCTTATCGGTGATTTACCACCAGCAGATTTCAATTTTATTACTGGATGTTTCCATGCCAGGGGTAGACGGCTTAGAACTCTGCCGCACAGTCCGGAGTTTACCGCAATTTAGCGAGCTACCCATCATCATGCTGACAGCCCGAGACGGAGTTTTTGATAAAGTACAGGGGCGTCTGGCGGGTGCAACTGAATATTTGACAAAACCCTTTGAGGCTGAGCAACTGCGCCAGATTGTTGGCAGTTTTATTAATTCAAATTGTTCAACTGAAATTTAATTTCCACTCCCTCAAACTAGAAGTGTTAGCGTAGCGAATACTTGTTGGTTAAAATTAGTTACCAACACGATGCCATTGGTTCACATCCCCAACTTCTCTCTCGAAGTCGGGGATCTCGCCTTCAAGAATCATTTAAGACGGTTACAGTTATCCTAATCCTGGGTTATTTTGCTGATAGCTAATCGCAAAAATAGAGGTTTGAGATTAGCCATTAGCCATTCCTACTTTTCCGTCAGCGTGAAAACTCCATCCCAGTTATCAGGAGGCGGTTCTTGGAGAAACAACTGACAGCGTTTCAGGTGCAAAGCAGCCGCTTTGTCGTTTTTGTCAATTTCTTCCAGAATGGTACCAAACTCACCCATTGCGCGAGTAAACTTGCGATTTAGGTAATACTCGCGTCCTTTATGGTAAAGCTCGATCGTCATTTGCTTTTGATCTGAGATTTTCTCTTCCCGCAGTCCCACCAGTTCATAGATATTCACTGGCGTAGTCTTACCTTTGACTCGAATACAATCAAGTTCTCTTGCCCAAATCAGATTCTTGCAAGGCTGATAAGTGCTTTCGCTAATCACAATATCGCAACCATATTGTTTGCTAGCACCTTCTAAGCGAGATCCCAAATTCACTTCGTCACCAATTGCGGTGAACTCCATGCGCTTACTGGAGCCAATATTACCGCTAATTACCGTACCGGAATTAATCCCAATCCCAATCTTAAACGTTGGGAATCCGATGTCTTGGCGACAGGCATTAAATTCTGTCAAACGATGACGCATTTCGACGGCTGTTTGTACCGACATCCAGGCATGATCCGGCAAGGGTAAGGGAGAACCAAAGACTGCCATAATGGCATCGCCAATATATTTATCGAGGGTGCCTTTGTGTGTAAAAACAGCGTCTACCATCGACTCAAAATATTCATTGAGCATCTGCACCACGTCTTCTGCATTCATACTTTCAGTTAAGGTGGTGTAGCTGCGAATATCTGAGAACAAGATGGAAACTTCTTTTTTATCGCCCCCTAGTTTGGCATCACCGCTATTGATTAACTGTTCTGCCAATTCTTGAGTCATATAGCGGTACATCGTACTCTTGAGCCGTTTCTCCTGAGAGATGTCATCCATCACCACCAAGGCACCGTAGACGTTGTTATTGTCGCTGGCATCTGCAATGGAGTTAATTGACAGGTGAACGCTATGTTGTTCTTCTTCTGTAGAGAGCAGAGTTTGATCGGGGTAGTATTGCTGGCGGCTTTTTTCTTCAGCGGCGTCTATCGCAGCTTTAAACCATTTAGAAAAGTCACCTTCTTTGATGCGGATTAGATCGGCAATTTTTCTACCTTCTATATGGTCTTCATTTTTAAATCCTAAGAGTCGCTTAGCGCTTTCATTCGCTGCAATGATCTGACCGGATTTATCAGTAGAGAGAACTCCATTAGAAAGGCTGCGGAGAATGTCACGCTGCATTTGTTCTTGCTGTTTGACCGTAGCAAACAATTTGGCATTTTGCAGCGCTACACCGGCTTGAATATTAAATGCTTCCATGAAAGCTTCATCACTTTGATTAAAGCTTGCCTTCCAGCATTCGGGAGGTTCGGGCCAAGTTTCCGGATTATAAGGGGGAAATTCTCCCTGTTTTTTCTTATTTACAAGTTGGGTGACACCAATCAACGCTTTGTCAGCGTTAAAGATTGGCATACATAATAAGCTACAAGTACGATAGCCATTTGCCTGATCGACTTGTTTAGACACTTCAGAATCTGGATCGGCATAGAGGTCAAAGGAGATATTCAGGGGTTTGCCGGATTCAGCAACTTTCCCGACATAACCTTTTCCGACTGGCACTCGCAGTTCTCGCATGGAACCGTCGGAAAGAGGGATTCTTGTCCACAAGTCATGGCGATCGCTATCTAACAGCCACAGGGTGCTACGATCTGCATTCATCAGCTCCTGGGCTTCATGCATCACCCGGTTCAGGGTATCTTCTAAGTCGAGATTGCTTTGGCTTAAGGATCGAGTCGCCTTCATCAAGGCATCAGAAGCCCGCTGTCTCTGCGTTGCCATGTAAAAAGAGCGGGAACTTTCTAGAATCAGGCGAATGGAAGGCGCAAATTCTGCAAAAATTCTTTCATCTTTTGAAGTAAAACCATTGAGATCGATTCTTTCCCCTAACGGCTTTCCTGGCTGATTTGGTAAATTTAATTTATTAATTAATTGAACGACAGCGACTAAATTTCCCTCTTCGTTTACCAGAGGTAAAGTCAACATCGTATAGGTGCGATAGCCATTTTCTTGGTCTTTCTTTTTGGCGAACGCAGAGCGCGGATCTTCGTAAAAATCAAAGGGAATATTAATACTTTTTTTATGGGTTGCTACCTCACCGGCAATGCCTTTATCTGCCGGAATCCGCAACTCTAAAGGTCGCCCCTCTGCGCCTTCAGCAAGAATTGACCAGAGTTGGTTCTTTTCTTCATCCAGTAAATAGATGGTTGTGCGATCTGCGCCGAGTAATTCTCCGGTTTTTAAGGTAATGGCATTCAACATTTCTTGAAGAATGGCATCAAACCCCTGACTATCAGTCAACATCGACAGGGTTTGATTGACTACCTGAAGTTTTTCTTCGACACCTGTGACGACTTCTTTGAAAGTTTCCTTATTCAGTGGGGCAAGAAGTGCCGTAAAACTTCCTTCTTTTGTGGCTAATGCACCACCCGTACCAGTAGGAATATTTGTAGGGGTTTGGGGAATTTGATTTCCTGTTTGATTTTCATCGTGGGGAACAACATCAATCACCCTGTCTGTATCGTTCCAACCATGCATTTTGGTAGATGAAGGTGTCATAGATTTTTTCAGATGCCTGAATTTGAGCGAGGTACGAGGCGGTGGAATTATCCTACAAATTTAACAGCCAAACTTTTTGTGCCTAGTGAGCAAATGCCATACTACTTACTCAACAGTTTACTCTTTGTTTTGGGGTTGGATAGAGGGCAGGTTATTTATTTGTTGTTATTGGTCTTGCGTCCATTATGTTTGACTGCGGCTTGAGCTAGCAAGGACTCTGCAAAAGCGATCGCATCTTTGGCAGAATGTCCCCCAGCTAGTGTTGCTAATTCTTGGCGGCGCGTCTGGTGATTGTCAAGCACGCTGACGCGGACAACCGTGCGTTCGGAAGCCTGAAGGATGTAAGATGTCGGGTCTTCTTCCCGGAGTCCTTGAATTGCTCTCTCTAAGGGGAGGGTTGGATGAATTGCTTCGGCGTTGGTTGTCGAGACTTCGCTCTTTTTGCCAGCCTTCTTGGAGGGATCTGGCTTCTGGCTTCCTTCAACGACGTGTTTATCGACGCGGAAATGGCGGTCAGCCATTGCGGCGACGAGGGGCTGGTGAGTAACGCAAAGAACTTGATGTCCCTGAGAAAGTTGGTGGAGTTTCTCAGCGATCGCTTGGGCAACCCGTCCGGACACCCCGACATCGATTTCGTCAAAAATTAGGGTTCCGGCGGCTTCCAGTTGCGAGAAACAAGCTTTCAGCGCCAGCAGGAAGCGGCTCATTTCCCCCCCAGAGGCAGTGGCAGACAGCGGTTGCAGGGGTTCGCCTGGGTTGGGACTAAAATAAAAGGCGATCGCGTCGGCACCTGTTGCGGTTGGGGGACAAGGGGTAATTTTGACTTGAAACTGCACCTTTTCCATCGCTAAAGGCTTGAGTTCTGCCACGAGCCTGCTTTCTAGTTCGTTGGCAGCAACGCCGCGCAAAGCGGTCAACTGGTCAGCCGTGGATGTCAAAGTTTCATGACATCGAGAATAGATTTTTTCCAGTTCTTCGAGGGAGTGACCGCTATCGGTGAGGAGAGCGAGTTCAGCTTGGATGCTCTGACTGTAAGCGATCGCTTCCCCTAACGTCGGGCCATACTTGCGGCAAATCTGCTTCAGGGTGCGGATGCGCTCTTCTACTTCCGCCAGTCGCTGGGGATCGGCTTCTAAAGAAGCACCGTAAGCATTAATTTGCTGTCCGGCTTCTACCACTTGCGCCAGAGCCGTACTCACCATATCCAGAACGGGTTGCAGCGTGGCATCATACGTCACCATATCAATCAGCGTGGCTTCAGCTTGACCTAATAAGTCTGCACCCGCTGACTCCCCCGCATCATTTTGATAAAGAGCTTGATAAACCTGATAACTCAGCTGTTGTAACTCCACCACATGACTTAAGCGCTGGCGTTCTTGTTCAAGCTGTTCTGGCTCATCCGGTTCGCTTAAATTAGCGGCAGTTAATTCTTGGGCTTGATACTGTAGTAAATCGAGCCGTTGCAAGCGTTGCTGCTCGGACTGACGGCGTTTGTCTAAGCGATCTCGTGCTTGTTGGCAGTCGAGATAGGCAGCTTGAACGACTGAGCGTTGCTGTAGCACCGCCTCGCCGCCATAGACATCCAGTAACTCTCGCTGAAGCGCGGGTGCCACGAGTTGCACGGTTTGACCTTGGGCAGTAATTTCTACTAAGCGATCGCGCAGGCGATCCATTAATTGGCGATTGACCAGAACGCCATTGACGCGAGAGCGGCTGCGGAGGCTTCCTTGCAGACAGGCTATCTCCCGACAACAAACCACGGCTGTATCATCCAGCAGCTCGATCTCTTGTTCGGAGAGCCACTCGGTCACAACTCGGTCAACCTTGAAGGTGGCTTCCACCAAAGCGCGATCGCTACCCGTGCGAATCGACCATTTGCTGACTTTTCCGCCCAAGGCGGCGTCAATCGCATCCAGAATAATCGACTTTCCCGCGCCGGTTTCGCCGGTCAGGACATTCAATCCAGAGCCAAATTCAAGCTCCAGATGGTCAATCAAGGCAAAGTTTTCAATCCGTAGGGACAGGAGCATGGAGCAAAATTCACCTTGAGGGAAGAGGGCAGGCAGTGGCAACCCAATGAACAATGGCAAGTGCGAAGCATTTGATGCTGTGCGAGTTATTTAAAAAAGGTACTGGGCTACCAAACTTAGTTTAGTGTTTAGTTTTAAGTCCCGAAACTTTTTCAGAGTAGCGGGAAATTGACCGAACTGGCATTGTCCCCAGCTAGAGCCGGAATACCTTGTCCTGGCGCTTCCCCTACTTATTGTTACAATACTTAACAGAGTTGCTCTGAGTCGGTTCCCAAGCTTATGAATGTTAAAAGAGTCTCCCCTATGTCACATCGGACAGACGCAAGCGATCGCATTTCTACAACAGGTGTGATGAAACCTGCCCAGACAGCGTCCGCCGCGCCAGGAGAGGCGGTCGTGGTGGAGTATGAGCTGACGCCGACAGGAGAGCAATATCCAGCAGCCGTAGATGCCCAAACCGCCTATATCCAAGCAGAAGAACTGCGCTACGACCCCGTCGCCATTACCGATTACTACCGGAGGCGTCCATTCCAAGTTTGGGGGCGATTGTTCAATATTCTGATGCCGATACTCCGCTTTGGACTGAGTTTGTGGTGGGACAAGCAAACAGGTAGCGTTCCCAAGAACGAGCGGAAACGGGCAATTCGATTGCGGACAATCATCACGAGACTGGGACCCGCCTATATTAAGGTGGGGCAAGCGCTCTCGACCCGACCAGACTTAGTTCCGACGACTTATTTAGACGAACTAAGTCACCTGCAAGACCAACTGCCACCTTTTCCCAATGAATTAGCTTATCGGTTTATTGAGGAAGAATTAGGCGATCGCCCTGAACAAATTTACGCCGAACTCTCCCCGACCCCGGTAGCCGCTGCCTCCTTGGGACAAGTCTACAAAGGCAAGCTCAAGACTGGCGAAACCGTTGCTGTGAAGGTGCAGCGGCCGGGCTTAAGAGAAAACATTGCCCTAGATATTTACATCCTGCGTACCCTTGCCGGGTGGGCGCAGAGAAATCTCAAACAGGTGCGGAGCGACCTCGTCTCCATCATGGATGAATTTGGCACCCGCATCTATGAAGAGATGGACTATACCCAAGAGGGTCACAACGCCGAGCGCTTTGCCTCTCTATACGGTCACTTACAAGATATTTACATTCCCAAGATTTACTGGGAATACACCCAGCGTCGCGTCCTGACAATGGAGTGGATTAACGGCACCAAATTGACCCAGCCAGAGGCACTCCGCGCTCAGGGAATTGATGCCGTTCATTTAATCGAGGTTGGCGTTCAGTGTTCGTTGCGGCAATTGCTAGAACATGGCTTTTTCCACGCTGACCCCCATCCAGGTAACTTGTTAGCGACGACTGATGGTCAACTTGCTTATCTGGACTTCGGCATGATGAGCGATGTCAAACCTTATCAGCGGTATGGCTTAATTGAAGCCGTGGTTCACATGGTCAACCGGGACTTTGAAGGCTTAGCCCGCGACTACGTGAATCTAGAGTTTTTAACCCCTGATACTGACCTGACCCCAATTATCCCAGCCCTTTCCAAGGTCTTCAGCAACGCGCTGGGAGCTAGTGTCGCGGAGATGAACTTTAAGAGCATCACCGATGATATGTCGGCGTTGATGTATGAGTATCCCTTCCGCGTTCCAGCCTACTACGCGCTGATTATCCGGTCTCTGGTCACGTTAGAGGGGATTGCGATTAATGTCGATCCCAATTTTAAAGTTCTCAGTAAAGCGTATCCCTACGTTGCCAAGCGCCTCTTGACAGACCCTTCCCCGGAATTGCGGGCATCTCTGCGCGACCTCCTGTTCAAAGACGGCAGTTTCCGCTGGAATCGTCTGGAAAATCTGTTAAAAAATGCCCGTTTCAGTGACGATTATGACCTGACTCAGGTACTGAACCAGACTCTAGATTTTCTGTTCTCAGAGCGGGGTGCATTTATCCGGGAACACCTAACGGATGAAATTGTGAAGGGTATCGATTCGCTGGGACGCCGCACTTTCCAAAATGTCACGTATTCGCTACGCGAACGGGTGGGGATGACGGTGAATGAAGCACCGCCGTCGGCAGAAACGCCCGCCAGTCTGGAGCATATTAAACGGATCTGGGATATTCTCCAGGAAACGAGCGGATTTGACGCGATGCAACTGCTACCCGTGATTCCCCAATTGCTGATGAAGCCAGAAACTCAGCGCATGGGTCAAAAAATTGCCGGGGGTTTGGTGCAGCGAGTGGCGGCGCGATTGATTCGGGACGTTTTACTTCAGGATGCGCCCCCAAAAGCCTCCCAGAACGGTCACACGCCACGTACTTATCCCCCAACATCACCACGCTTAGCGTTGCCGCCTGCTGCCGCGAGATAAGGCTGTAGAGACCGTTGGGGCATGGGAAAACTAGCTGGGTCACTGAAGAGCGTAAAGAGCGATCGCTCTGGTGACAATCTCGTTTAGTTGAGAATGATCTTAGTTAAGAATGATCTTAGGTTGGGTGGAGCGTCAGCGAAACCCAACTTTTGCTTTATTAGGTTGGTTTTCTGGGCTTAACCTCAACTTACACTTTGATTGGGAAACGTTTACAAGAAAGCTAAGTTTGAGGCGATCGCTTCCCGACTCTTGTT
Source organism: Coleofasciculus sp. FACHB-712 (assembly GCF_014695635.1). Classification (NCBI taxonomy): domain Bacteria; kingdom Bacillati; phylum Cyanobacteriota; class Cyanophyceae; order Coleofasciculales; family Coleofasciculaceae; genus Coleofasciculus; species Coleofasciculus sp. FACHB-712. Next base: position 29,849 of record NZ_JACJOQ010000383.1, read on the forward strand.
AATCTAAAGCAGCATATATTGCCAACTGGATTAATCTCTAAGGATTTTGGTCATGAACGCGCAACCACAGATAATTAGACAAAGTGACTTACTCAATCGGCTGGTACTCGATCGCAGTACAGCAGAAGAAGTCGGTCGGGTAGAGCAATTGTGGCTAAATTCTCAATCTCACCAAGTCGTAGGGTTTAGCTGCAAGTCAGGATTTTTGGGTAGTCTAAAACAGGTGTTTAGGTGGGAGCAAATTACTACGATTGGCACCGATAGTATTATTGTCAACAACACTCCAGAAGTTATTGAACCCGAAACGCCAATTCAGAAAATTTCTTTAATTGGACATGAGGTGTGGACTGACGCTGGCAACAAAGCTGGCAAAATTATAGACTATCTCTTCAATCCTAAAACCGGCGCTGTTGTTAATTACTTATTTGTTTCTAGTGGTTGGCGCGGTGTTTTGAATGGTGTTTATTTGCTCCCGGTAGAAGCTATTTCTAGCACGGGTAGTAAACGAGCGCTTGTCGCGGATGCCATCGTCCAAACTCCGCAACAGTACACCCAGGGACTTAATCAAAAAATGAGTCAAGCCGCAGAGTTACTGAGAGAAGACTATAAGAAAACTCAGGATGATTTAGAAGCGCTAAAGCGCAGCGCTCAAAATATTGCTGAGCAAGTCAAAGACACAACTGAAACGGTGACTGGGATTGCTAAAGACAAGTTTTCTGAGGCGACGCAGCGACAAGAAACTTCTCAAACAAATGAGACGATAAAAACAATTGATACGACGGCTCAGTCTTTACCAAACGAGCCTCCAGAGCTACCTGGAAACACTAATTAAGCTAATAGGATAAAAAATCGATGATGAAGCACATCAAATAATCTTTACTTATCGGTTTTGACTCAGTTGATTGAGCGGCAACTTAACAGTAAAAGTCGTGCCGCTGCCAACTTCACTTTCGACAGCGATCGCACCATCGTGTAAATCAACACACTCTTTAACGATTGTCAATCCCAGCCCTGTACCAGAGATTGTGCCGACATTCGTTCCTCGATGGAATCGCTCAAACAAGCGTCGTTGGTCCTCTTTTGGGATTCCTATTCCCTCGTCCTGAATTTGGAAGATTGCCTCACGATCCTGACAGATAAGTTCAAAATGAACTTTGCCACCTCTAGGAGAATATTTAATTGCATTTGAAAGCAAATGGTCAATAATTTGTCGCAGCAGCTTTTTATCCAGGTAGGCGTTAGCACACTGCCCTTGATGAATAAAAGTAATCGCGTGTTGGGAGCCTATGCTAAGTTGCAATTCTTCCACCAACTCGCGGCTAAACTCTACTAAATCTACTGGTATGGGATTAAGCTCTAACTTGCCAGCCTCTGTTTTATCCAGAAGAAGGATGTCGTTTAACAACCGAGCCATTTGTTTGCTAGCAGCTCTTATTTTCTGGAAATGCGAGTCTTTTTGTACGTCAGATAATTTGTGTTTGTAGCGTTCCAGCAATTCAGCAGACATAGAGATAATTGTCAGTGGCGTGCGGAATTCATGAGATGCAGCCCTGATGAAGCGAGATTTGAGATTGCTAAGTTCTTTTTCTTGTTCTAGTGCTTTTCGGGTTTGTTCCGCCTGTTTATGGCGTTCGGTGATGTCACGTACTAGCCAGCGCAAACCGATTAAATTGCCGCAGCGATCGCGTATAGCAGCCACGTTCAGTGCAGCTGGGAACGGCTGACCTTTTGAGGGTTGTAAGCGCACTTCCCAGTCGTGCAACTGCGGGAAGTGATTCAATTCAGTCAATATATCCCTAAAAGTTTTGCGATCTTCCTTAGCCACAAAAATCGCCATCGGTTTGCCGATTAGAGAATTCTGGGATCGGTTCAGCAAAGACGCCGCCGTGCGGTTAGCCTCCTGAACGATTCCAGAGGTATTCGTCACGATGTACCCGTCTGGGGCAAACTCAAATAGCTCTTGGTAGCGCTGGCGTTCTGCTTTTACAGTCTCGCAGGCGATCGCAAGTTGTTCGTTGCGTTGCTGCAACTCCTCTGTAGCCACCTGTAATTCTTCCAAAACCGTGGAGAGTTCCTGCAAAGCCTCCATTGTCAGTGTTTCCTGCGGATGCGGAAGGGATGGGGATTCCCTAGTACGCTGCCACAGCTCGTGCAGGCGCTGTTGTGCCGCCTCAATCTGTTGGTTAAAAATTTCCTCTTCCATCACGTACTTGTTCTGTGAGAATTAAGCTTAAGGGTTGATGCGCTTGCAGGAGTTTTCCTAAATTCACGAGCGATCGCTTCCTTCATACTCACAGATTTATGAATTTAGTATAAAAGCAAATCCTCTCACAAAAGATGCAAGCTTAGGAACAGCGCTATTACTTACCACCAGAATAATATTTGTAACTACAGGAAGCGGCAAACTATAAAATTGAATATTACTATCGTAATATCCTGTCATTGCTAAGTCTCTCTACTAATCATAATTGCTTAGCACTTAATTTGAGAATTCTTAAGCATTTCTTTCAAAAAACAGAATCGTGAAGTTTTGATTAATAATTTGCGCTTACTAATCCCCAGGAATCGCCTTAATCCTTATTCTCTATTTTAATTCTAATTTTGGGCTTGCTCATAACCTTATAATAATACAATTACCAATTTTAAATTAATTAATATTTAATCATTTATAAAAATCCTGAAGTTTAAAATAAAAATCTAGATATTATGTTTGTTTCAAATATTCATGTTTAAAATTATGATTCTTTCTTTAATATGGAACTATTTTGAAAATTTATCCAAGCTTCTAAAAGATAGTTTTTTAAATATAAAAATAAAAAGATGATGCTATGTTTAACTTCTTTCCAATTTAAAATTCTATTATCAGATGTTTATAATGATGTTAAATTTGAGGTTAGTGAGTTAAGAGCATAGTATCGATTGCGCCTCTCCTACGCTTATTCCAAACGAATACAAAAGCCTATGAGTGCGGCTAGTGAAAGTGACAATGTAATGCGCTCACGTTTTCAATGATGATATCGAGCTTGGAGAAAATAAATTCTGTCATCGCTGACAAAATGGAGGTAAATCTGCCTTGGAAACACATGAGTGGAAGATTGATCCAGAAAGTCCAGAAGTAAAAATAGCTGCTCAAAAACTTAGTCCCCAGCAAAATTTTATTTTGCTGACTTATGAAAATTTAATGCAGATAGCAGAGAATTCACAGGAAGAATCTACTCAAAGAATTCTTGAATTTCCTTGGGGATTTGCCTGGACACCAGGTAAGAATAAACTCTGTTGGCCACCTGGAGGAGAATGGACACCATCTAGGCGAGCTTCATTATCCAAGTCAATCGCTAGGCTAGAACAACGTGGCTTAATTATTCGGGACAACCATAAACATGAACCTCGGATGTCTGTTGAGACACCTGCGCCTAAACGTACCACAACGGTAAAGTTCACTGCCCTAGGCCGCGGGGTAGCAAAACTGCTTTATAAACGATACTCCGAATTCACACTAGGGCATTTTCACAGGAGGGATGAATCTGCACTGAGTATCCAAGAAATAAACAAAGATTTGGAAATTTCAGAACTTAGAAAAGCTGCTCAAAAACTCAGTTCCCAACAAAAAAGCATTTTAATGATTTGGGAGTTTTGGATGCAACTAGAACAAGAGCTAGAAGACGACGACTTCGATAATTCGGATATATACAGATGGGGACTCTGGTGGTGTCCGTCAAAGTTTTATGAGAAAAGCGGCGAGAAGCCTAAAGAATGGACAGCATCCGACCGGGCTGACTTTTCCCGCTCTCTCAAGAGGTTAGAAAATCGCGGCTTAATTATCCGGAATAATCACAAAAATACACCTCGGACATCTATTGAGACTCCTCCGCCCAAACGCACTACATATGTAAAACTGACTGAGCTAGGGCGGAAAGTAGCCACATGGCTTATGAAGGGCGATCGTTATGTTGATGATACTAAGACAAATTTATCTGTAAAGAAACGTAAACAGTTAATAGAGCAGAGACAAAAAGGCTAACAAAGTAGAAGTGGCTAACATTTTTTTGTTAATCGCTTTTGCAAAACGGCTAACATATAAAAATTGTAGAAACACTGCTACAAAATTAGAAATGCTCTCTGGGGCGAAGACTACGGCAGTTTACTTCAATCCATACACAGATAAGCGTTCTCTGCTGCCCTAATTGCTGGCGTATATTTTTGTTTAGCCTTAATTACGAGGTTTTTCCTATAGTTCAAGAACTCAAACGGGAATTTCAGACCGGGTGCTTTGCCTTAAGAGAAATCCCCTAGTTCTGACGAACCAAGGGAAGCCAATTTTGTAAAATCGTTGGCAAATCATTATGAATCAGACTCAGTACAATGGGGCTGGACTTATCCAGCCTTCACGCCCATTCGCCCAAACAACAGGATACGACTTCAACACTCAAAACAAAGTGGGCAAGGCAGGAGAGTTAGCTATAGATCATTGGCTACAGTTTCTTGGTTATGGCATTAATGATGTTTCAGAGGTGCCAGAATACCAGAAGGCTGGAATTGACCGTTTATTAACTCGACCGGACAGTTCTATTGCTAAGGCTGAATACAAGACTGATCTAAAAGCCAAGCAAACTGGAAACCTATTTTTCGAGATTGTATCCGTTGAGCATCGCAATATTATCGGTTGGGGTTTGACTTCCCAAGCTGACCTCTGGATTTTTTTAATTCCCAGACAAGAGATTTTGGTCGTTGAACCAGGAAAGTTCAGGTGGTTAGTTTTGGAACATCTGGCGATACTCGAAAAGAAAACAGTGCAAAATCAAGGCTACTGTACTATCGGGTTGCCTGTACCTCTGGCAGATGTCCGGAAAATTGCTCGTCACGGTTACAAGTTTCCTGATATTCCTTTCTAACATCAAAGCGAACCCTAGAGAAAAATGGCTGAACTGCGATTGCACTTCAGCCATTTTTCAACAAAAAGTAGTGAGGAGTATGAGATTAGGAATACTCCTCCCTTCATTCCTCACTTCTTTTACTAGGCGCTGACAGTTAAGGGCTAATCTACACGCTGACAACTCCCTTAGCGGTGTACAGTACTTCTAAACTAATCCCAGTGAAGCGCGATCGCTCTCAAACTCCAAAACGTTTATGCTTGATGCTGTGCTAGCCAAGTCGCTAGCTCTGTTTTATCCGAAAAGTCTAATAAAGCCTCGCTCAATTCATCGAGAGCGGTTGCAGATAAGCTGTTTATTGTTGATTTAAAATCGGGAGCGATCGCTCCCGATTTTTGAGACTAGCAGCCAGCTTTTAGGGCTGACGGCTAAATGTTAATGGCTAACTGCTGAATTACGCGCCGACTGCTTCTTTAGCTGCATACATCACTTCTAAAGTGATGACGTTGAAACCGCGATCGCGTGCAAATTTCTCAGTGTTGCGCTTCACTTTACCGCGCACAAAACCGGGAACTTTGTTCAGTTCTGCTTGCGCTTCCTTGTTCCAACCGAGGTCAGAATCAGCCGAAATCCCCTTAGTAATTACTTCTTTGGTGTCGTGTCCGCCGAAGATTTCTAAGAGGTGATCTTCCATTCCCAAAGTGAAGGAATTGTAGATCAAATCTGTAATTTGGTTCGTACCTTCGTAACCGCAGAATGGCTTGTAACCGATGGGGAAATTCTGAACGTGAATCGGTGCTGCAATCACGCCGCAGGGAATATTTAGACGCTTACCGACGTGACGTTCCATTTGGGTACCGAAGATGGCAGAAGGTTCCACACGAGCGATCGCATCCCCAATTTGACCGTGGTCTTCGGT
>NZ_JACJOQ010000384.1:0-3453 GCF_014695635.1 Coleofasciculus sp. FACHB-712
GTGAGCTTGGGCTGAGATATTACTGATTGTCATTTATTAATGCTAAAGGCAAAATCAAAAAATGATTTCTGCTATTTTTTAAAATTGATTTTTACCCTTTTAATCCGGCAGAATACTGGATTAAGAATGGAAAATTTGAGGTGAGACAGATATTTATCAATACATACAGAATTGGAGGAAAAAATGACTCAAGAGAAAACGTATCTAGAATTGTCAGAGTCAGATAGTAGTTCTCACAAATTTTATGAAGTAATTGTCAAGGATACGGAAGTATCGATTCGCTACGGTCGCATTGGCGACTCAGGACAAACTCAGGTTAAAACCTATCCAACGCCGGCAAAAGCCAAAGCTGAGGCGACGAAAAAGATTAACGAGAAACTGAAGAAAGGTTACGAACAAGCAGTTATGGGAGTGCGAAGTAAACGTCCCGTGACTCGACGGGAAATAAAGAGCGATCGCTCAACTGCAAACCAAGCACCTGTAGTTTGGAAATTTGCCTCTTCTTCACCTGCTTTCGGCATCTTTATTGACAACTCGCGCTGTTGGGTTGGCAATCAAGCAGGTCAAATTTTCGCTCTCAGCCATACGGGAATTGTCCAAAATCAGTTTCGTCTTCCTGACGGCGTGAAGTGCATTGTCGCGGATGAAGGCTGGCTTTATGCAGGATGCGATGATGGCAAAGTATACGATTTGACCGGAAAAATTCCTCGTGTTGCTTATGAAATTGCCCCTGATGTAAATATTTTCTGGCTTGATATCAAAGATGCAATTCTCGGCGTTTCTGATGATGCTGGTAATGTCATAACGATTAATCACGAAGATGAATCTCAATGGACTAAAAAAAGTAGAGGTAGTTATGGCTGGATGGTGCGCTGCGATGAGATTGGTATCTACCACGGTCACAGCAAGGGCGTAACCATGTATGACTGGGAAGATGGAACGAAAATCTGGAATCAAAAAACTCGCGGTGAGGTGCTATTTGGCTGGCAAGAAGAAGCATTTGTATATGCTAGTACCAGTGAGAATCAAGTTTATTGCTTCACGAAGAAAGGGGAAGTTAGCACAATATATCAATGTGATGCGCCTGTTTATTCGTGCGCGACTGCTGAAGAAGGTAAATATGTCTTTGCAGGCGACAATTGCTCCTCGATTTATTGTTTTAGTCAACAAGGAGAGCGTCTTTGGAAACTAGCCACTGGTTGCGGTTCTGCCTTCTCCATGCAGTTTATAGATAACCATCTCTACATCGTCACCAGCGATGGTTCTCTTGCTTGCATCGACGCTAGTGAAACTGCAATCAAAGCGGCGCAAGCGGGTACAGTTCCCCAGGCTATTAACATTAAAGCACCAACTGCCGTTGCCGCAGCCGTTCCTTCTAATACTTTAGAAACGACATCGAACGCTACTCACGGTGTAATTGTAGAATGTTTCCAAGAAGGCGGGAAGTTAAGAATTCGCGCCGTTTCTCCAGGCTACGATCCCAATTGGAAAGTACAATTTCCTCAAGATATTCGCTCTGAAGGTGCGCGTTATCTGGTGGAAGAGGTGCGCGAATCTTCTCGTGGCGGTTTCTATCGTGCTTTTGGGGATATTAAGAAATTGGTTTAGTTCAAAGATATGATTCCGTAGGTTGGTTTGAGGTTACGAAACCCAATATTAGGTAGTTACAAGTATATTTGTTGGTTTTTACTATCATTCAAGCCAATCTACATAACCTCTTCAGCAGACACACGAGTGAAAAAGAATCAAGGATAGCACAAAGAACACAGACACTCTTTGCGTACCTCTGCGCTATCCTTTGCGTACCTTTGCGTAAAAAAATATTACTGAACTAACCTGCGAATCTTCCCATAAGCAACATAAGATCCGCCATTCTTTGCCTCTTCCACTTCGTCCACAACATAGAGAACGTTTTCTTCTCGAATGTCGCGAGGAAAGCGGATATTGTAGTTAGGATCGTATCCATCGGACACGACTCTGGCTCTCAATTTACTGCCTTCTTTTACGCACTGGACGAGAACGCCATCACCTACAGTATCAATTGTTTCTAAATCAGCAGCAGAAGCAGGTGCATTCAGCTTTTGTCGTTTTGGGCTGGAAGAAGATGTACCATTTTGAGATGATGCGGCGCGTTCTTGTCCGGGTTGCACTAAGCGGCGAATGTTACCGGAGACGCGATAAAAACTACCGTCAGCAGATAGATTGATTTCATCAACGATGTAGGTGACACCTTCTTCCCGAATATTGCGGGGGAATTGCACGTTGAAATCAGGATTGTAACCGTCAGAAATGACGTGAATCCGCAACTTACCACTAACGCGATCGCATTTCACCAAAACTCCCGCATCCACGCTGGAAACAGCTTGTAAGCTGTTGGCACTCGCAGCAAGTCCGCGCAATTTTAAATCGCCGCGATCGCGTGTAAGAGCTTGGTAAGATTGATCTCGCATCTCCTTGCGACTGACACTATCAAACTTTTTGCTCTCTAGGCGTTGTGCATAATAATCCAGTTGTTCCATCTCTTCGGCAACTTCAAAGGATTCATGCAATGCTTTGAGCTTGAGATCCTCAATCGTCTTGCGAAGTTTCTGGGATGCGGCGGTATAATCTCCTTTGTCAGCGAGTGCGATCGCTTCATCTTTTACCTTACCAATCCTCAGTTTACTGGCTTGCTCCACAACCGCTGCATCTGGCTGTACGTTGTTGGCTGATTCAGCATCAGCAACCGTTAGGCTAATCGAGATTTCGTCAGTGAATTGTTGAATGCTGCCATCGACAACCGCTTGATATTTATAAGCAACGGTGGCAATATTTGTCACCCCAAGATTTGTTGGCGGAGATATTGACAATTCTACAGCTAGCTGCTTATTTTCTACCTCATAAACATCGCCGCAGAAAACTTCCAAGTTGTTGCCAATCGGATTAGATCGGTAATTGTTGAGAATCCCGGTAATTTGTACAGAATCTTCTGGTTGCAGCGTCACCGTCATATTTTGCGCGACAACAGACGTGAGGCTTTCCAGTTCGATTCTGAATACATCAGTAGCATCGTCAGGCGATTGGATGAAATAGAAGTTTCCCCCGGCAGCATTTGCCATGCCGATGAGCAAATCTTCATTAAAATAAGTTCCAAATCCTAAAGTTGTTGTAATGATTTCTTGTTCGGCTTGTTGTCTTGCAGTGTTGATTAATACTTGAGAATCAGTAATGCCAACATTCGCCTGCCCATCTGTTAATAATAAAACGCGATTGATGCGTTCTGTGGACTGTTGAGATTTTACATTGTCGCATCCCATTAGCCAACCACCACTCAAGTTAGTACATCCGCCAGCTTTCACCCTACCAATTAGCGAACGAATCGCAGCTTTATCCTGAACTTGCTGGTGCTGAAGAATTGTTTCTGGCGTATCGTCATAAATTACAACTGAAAGAAAATCCTCTGGGGTCAAATAT
>NZ_JACJOQ010000385.1:0-7862 GCF_014695635.1 Coleofasciculus sp. FACHB-712
CCAGATGGGACACCTTTAGCGCCGATTGTGCAGGCCGATTTGGTGTGTACGGTCAGTGAATTAGGAAGAGATTTATTTTGGGAACTGAAACTATTAGAACCCTGCGGAATGGGCAATCCAGCACCAAAATTGCTCATTCAAAATTGCTGGTTTGAAAATAGTTGGAATAGTAATACTCAGGACTTAAAAGGCGCAAAAGTTCAATATATCAAAACTACTTTTAAAATTCGGGATGACTCTTGCGAAACTGGGTTTTCAGGAATCTGGTGGGGACATTATAAGGAAGAACTACCTCAAGGTAGATGCGATGCAATTGTCGAGCTTGATTTTAATAGCTACGAAAATCCTAATAAAGGGATTAGACCTCACTATGAAGTGCGGATAATTGCCGTGCGTTCTTTAGAACAGCCGCAGCAGTTAGGCACTCCGAACCAGATAGACTGGATTTTAGACTGTCGTGAGGAGTCCGCACTTGCTACTGCTGCGCTATCAGTTCTGCCAGTTCGAGAGTGCCCCAGTAGCTGGGATGAGCTGCAAGTGTGGTTCAGGCGGGCAATTCAGGCAAATCAAACCCTCGCGATCGCTTATCCTCCCCCAGAACCCGTTCCCCCCAGCCAAATCTGGCTGCAACTGTTAGGAATTGCCAAATATCTGAGTCGCACGGGTCAAGAGGCGACGTATACTCAACTGCACCAAAAGCTGGGAATTAGCGATCGCACTCTCCAACTCGGATTAGAAGCTATTTCTCATCTCGGCTTCCATGTTAAACAACTCGACTGGATGGTTCAAATTACTTGGCATTCCCAGGAAGATGCCGGTCATTCTGATTTAGGGAACGGACAATTACCGAAAGCAGAGACAGCCATCGAACAATTTATCGCAGCAGTTCAAGAAGAACAATTTCGCCAAAGGTACTTCTATGAAATTCCCTTGTCTACCATTCGAGCAATGGCTGCTCAAACTGCGGTTTATTAAAAAATGAGTCGGCGATCGCATTTGTTACGGCTGGGTAAGAGAATGCGATCGCGACTCGCTACTGAATATTCCCCTGGTGTTCGCACTTAAAACCCCGCTGACGCCAATCTTTTATATCTACATCCTTCAGGGGAATTAATTTTGAACATTTAGGCTGATAAACCTGACTCACCATTGCCCACAACAAACTACGAGATAAGTCCAATCCTGTCTTGAAAGAGGATTCTCGATTGCCAGGAATGCCTTGTTCGGGAACAATCTCTGGCTCTACCCAAATGCCTTGAGCGCCCATGAGAATCTGTGCTAGCCACTTAGCTCGTGGTAGATGGGTACCGGAAGTAATTAGTTTGACTTTTTTTACTCCCCATTCGCGTAGAATCGGCACACTATAGTAGAAGTTACCAAAGGTGGAGTCTGCACACTTTTCTAACCAAACTCGCTCTATGGGAGCATTTTCCCGTTGAAAAATTAGCAAAATGCACGGTTCGGGAGAACCTTGAGAAATTAATATGCGGGTTTGCGGGTATTCTTTTGCAAGCTGAGCTACGTATATTTCTCTACGAATACTACCTCCTAAAACCAAATAGGCATCTACTGGACCGGACGCCGCAGAGCGCAAAGTTAGCATAATAGTTAATAACCATGTCCCCAAGATGACGCTAAAGATAGCGATCCCTGGTGTTAGAAGTTGTCGCCATCTTCTGAAACCAGCCCGCCTAGATAAGTTGATGCGATCGCGCACAGTTGAACTACCTCTGCGTTTTCCGGGCATTTTGAGAATTTGAAGGGTATTTAGCCGATGCTTAACACTACTTTAGCTAGCCAAGCGATTTTGTTGTTCTTTTACTCTGGCGGCGATTACACTTAGGTAGACAAAAATTTGCAGGGGAGTCTAGCTAAATTAGACTGTTATCCTTGTTACAGAGACGAATAAGGAGGACACTGGGCGAACTGGCACAAAATTGATGCAGCCTGGTTAATTAACCTGAGTATCTTAGAAATAGTTCGTTTCAGGCGTCACGCGGTATCTACACATTAAACCCCACCCGTTCGAGCCACCGTTCATGAATCCATCCCCAAAAAACTTTTCCTTGCTCCATGTTGCTCTCTTTGGTGGAGCGATCGCTACGACAGCAGCTTTATCTTTCTTTGGCTCCTCCGTTCGCGCTGCTCTACAGGAAAGTCCAAAATCAGTCGTCGATGAGGCGTGGCAAATTGTCAACCGCGAGTATGTTGATGGCACCTTTAATCAGGTGGATTGGCAAGCAAAGCGGCAACAGCTGTTGAACAAAAACTATAATTCCCGTGAAGATGCCTATAAGGCGATTCGGGAAGCATTGGAAACCTTAGGCGATCCCTACACCCGCTTTTTAGATCCTAAACAGTACCAAGCCCTCACCAGTCAAACTTCCGGCGAACTTTCTGGCGTCGGTTTGCGCTTGGAACTGAACGAAAAGACTCAGGTTCTTACCGTCGTAGAACCCATTGAGAATTCCCCAGCAGTGAGAGCGGGACTTCAGACTGGGGACAAGATTTTGACAATTGATGGCAAAGCCACAAAAGGGATGAGTGTGGAAGCCGCCGCTAACCTGATTCGGGGTGAGGTGGGGACGAAAGTAAAGCTTAAGCTGTCACGAGACGGAAAAGGCGACTTTGATGTGACATTGACCAGAGCGCAGATTGAAATAGCAGCCGTCCGTCAGTCGGTCAAGCAGGAAGGCAAGTTGCGCGTTGGCTATATCCGTCTGAATGAATTTAGCGCTCACTCAGCAGAGCAGATGCGCCGCGCTATCCAATCCCTGAATAACGACAAAGTAGATGCTTTTGTATTGGATTTGCGGGGAAATCCGGGTGGATTATTGCACGCGAGTGTGGAAATTGCCCGGATGTGGATGGACAAAGGTGCTATCGTCCGTACCGTAGACCGCAAGGGAGACAACGAAGAATTTGCGACAAATCGCACGGCGCTGACACAGTTGCCTTTGGCTGTGCTGGTAGATGGCAACTCGGCAAGCGCCAGCGAGATTCTCTCAGGTGCGTTGAAGGATAATGGTCGAGCCACAATTATTGGCTCTCAAACCTTTGGCAAAGCGTTAGTGCAGTCGGTACATTCTCTCTCCGATGGTTCGGGTTTAGCGGTCACGATTGCCCACTACTACACGCCCCTAGGAACGGATATCAGCCACAAGGGGGTGACTCCGGATATCAAGATTGACCTGAACGACGATCAGCGAAAGCGTCTGGGGACGAATCCATCGCTGGTGGGAACTCAGCAAGATCCCCAATATGCTCGCGCGATCGCAGCTTTGGAAAACACCCGCCTTGCCCAACCCAATAAACCTCAACGGACCCGACCGATTAGCGTCCGGTAAGAGCAAAGGAAGTGAGGACTGAAGAGTGAGGACTGAGGGTTGAGGGCTGAGGACTGAGGACTGAGGAAAAGAGGAAGAAGTAAGGAGAAACTGGAGAAAAATTGACTGCTTTTAAATATTTCTTTTCTTCTAGCCCAGTCCTCAATCCTCAGTCATCAGTCCTTTTTTGTTGGTATTTTTGTTTCTCAACGGCAGCGCGAAGACCGCCTGTAATTCGAGCAACTTCTTGTGCCTGTGTTAAAAGCTGGTTGAATTCAGTCTGCTTGAGATAACCAATATCAAAGGCGACATAGAGTTGAGAACGAAGTTCGGCACAAGAAGATTTGGCGATAGAAAGAAACTGATGAAACTCTGCCCGACCACCTCGCTCGAAGCCTTCTGCAATATTAGACATTATGGAGACTGCTGCTCGTTGAATTTGCCTAGAAAGCCCAAAGTCTTTTGCAAAATCACCCTGTTGAGTGACTTGATAAATTGATTTTGTAAGGATTCTAGCTTTTTGCCAAGCAATCAAATCTTCAAATCGCTCTACTCTATCTTTCACTCGCCTATCCCCCTCTATTTCTCACTGACTCGCCTGTAAGACGCCTTCACTCCTGACTCTTGACTCCTGATTCCTGGCTCTTGACTCCTGATTCCTGACTCCTAACTCTTCACTTCTCAGTCCTCAGCCCTCAGTCCTCAGTCCTAACTCTTCACTCTTCACTCCTCACTTTTCTGTAGCTGGCTAACTAAGTGAACAAGTTCTGGCAAAATTAGCTGTTGGATGGCAAGTTTAACGGCATTGGTAGAACCGGGGATGGAAAATACCAATTTGGTTTGATAGACACCGGCAACGGCGCGAGATGCGATTGCCCGCGAGCCAATTTCTTGATAACTGAGAAACCGGAACAATTCGCCAAATCCAGGCAAGATTTTTGAGAGCAAGCTTTCTAGAGCGTCGTAGGTGGTATCTCTCGGCGCGATGCCAGTGCCTCCATTGAAGATCAAAGCATCCAGATCCGGGCGTTGGGTGAGTGCTTGCAGCTGCGCCCGAATCTCCTCCGGTTCATCTTTGAGAATGGCGTACTCTGAGACCGCATGACCGGCATCTCGGAGTAACTGTTTAATCAATTGACCGCTTTTGTCGGTTTCGGGCGATCGCGTATCGCTAACAGTGATAACAGCGCAAGTCACTGTCATCCTCTCCGGGTCTGGGTGAGGCAGATTGGTCATGGGTAAGCTATTCCCTCAAGAGTTTTGAGTTTTTAAAAACGGGCTTTTCTGGGATATCTTACTGCCACACGGCTGTCCGATTAACCGTTCCTACGAATCTTGACTCCTGATTTCGCTAGCTCTCGGTAAGGGCACGCGCATTCAAATACTGTTCGGTTAACTCAAATTTTGCACCAAGCCCTCAGAATGGAATTTTGCGGCGATTGCATTCCAAGTCCTAAAAGCGCGAACCAACCGAAAATCAAGGGTTCTGTAACCTGCTCCCGGCAGGTTTTCATGTGTGCTTGCTGTCGCTGTGCGGTTTCAACCGCTCAGTGGAGGGGTGTAGAGACGCATTAGCGAAATGGTGCATTCGTGCTGCGACACGTTAACGCAGTGCAGTGCCGCACCATTTCGCGTCTCTACCAGAGGTTACTTGTAGGCAAATGAGCTTATCCGAACCGGATTGCATGGGTATTGCCTGTGCCCCAAGCACTTAGGTCTTTATTTAGGACTGGCTAAGTTCCAAACCATGATCTTTTGCATACCGTTGCATGAAGCGCATGAAGCGATCCCATTCTTCAGGAGACTTCATCAGGTAAGTTGCTTGGAGGTCTTTTGCTTGACCGTTGACAAATACGCCCTTGACTTCTCTCGTCAACAGTTCTCCTTCCTCGTCAACCATGTACATCCCAGTGATTTCCCCTGAGGTTTCGGTGTTAAAGGCGTTGGGACTTTCAAAATAAAACGTAGCGGTGCCATGAGCGCCACTCTTAGAGCGGGTTAGCTTTACATCCGGTATGACTTCTTCGTTGATCCCTCTGGAAAATTGAATTTGAGCCATAATTCTGCCACCAAGTTTTTATGATAGATAACTTAACATTTTCTCATTATTTAGAGCGGACTGGTTCAGCTTTCACGGGTGCTTTTGGGCACTTTAGTACCTCGGATGCCACCAAGAGACCTGAGTTAGACGAGCGAGCAAGTTAGAATTAAACATATTTTTCTGAAAATTGGCATAAATAAGCTTTTTTAGGGCGATTAGTATGGCTTAATTTTTTAAGCTCAAAAATGCTACTTTAAGCGCTTCTAAAAGGGAAAATTAGCTTAAAATCACGGATGCGATCGCCTTTTTTGGTGTGAGATGAATCTTGAATCTTTACTCCGACTCAATCGCCTAATTCGCGTCATCGGCTTCGATGATGCACCGTTCGCACGCCGTAGGGGTGGTAGTGCCTCCATCGCTGGGATCGTTTGTGCAGGCACCCGCTTTGAGGGCATGGTGTGGGGAAAGGTGCGGCAAGATGGCTGGAATGCAACTGATACCGTTTGTAAGCTACTGCTCGGTAAAAAGTTCTTGCCGCAATTACACTTAGTGCTGCTCGACGGCATCGCTTTTGGCGGTTTTAATGTGATTGACCTTCCTAAGCTTGCCGAGCGATTGGAACTCCCCTGCGTTGCCGTAATGCGGCGTCAGCCTGATTTAGCCGCCGTCAAACAAGCCATTCACCACTTGCCACAGCCAGAGCGACGGCTCAAGCTTTTGCAGCGTGCTGGTGGAATTTATACCTTCCCGCCATTCTTTTTCCAAGTGTGCGGTGCTCAGCCAGACGTAACAGCTGCGGTGCTGCAACGTCTGACTGACTGCGGCAACGTTCCAGAGGCATTACGTCTGGCGCATTTAATTGGAGCAGCGGTGGTGAAGGGAGAAAGCGGACGTTCGGCGTAAGGATTTGGTAATGAGAGTTTTGAATTTTGAGTTTTGAGGCGAGCAGAAAGTCCTTTAACTCAAAACTTTTTCCCAATTATCAAAAAACAACCCTTAGGCGGGATGAAAGTAAAAAGCTGCTCCCAAGACGATGTAGGTTGCTAAGAGCAGTACGCCTTCTAACCAGTTAGAGCGTCCGTCTAGACTGATAAGATTGGCAACAGTGACAGCGATCGCTACCGCAATCACTTCAAAAGGATTGAAGTTGAGATCCATTGGTTGACCAATGACAACTCCTACCAAAACTAAAATTGGAGCTACGAGCAGGGCAACTAATAAACTAGACCCCATCGCCACAGAGACGGATAAATCCATATTGTTCTTGAGAGCGACGTTGACCGCAGTTACATATTCGGCTGCACCGCCAACGAGAGGTAACAGAACAACACCTGTAAATAAGGGAGTTAATCCCAGACCCTTTGTTGCTTCCTCTACGACTCCCACAAAAATCTCTGACTCAAAGGCAACTGCAACCGTAGAGGCTACTAACACACCAATCCAGAGCCAAAGATTCGGTTTGTGGGCAGTTGATTCAGCTTCAGAACCGATTGAATTTGGTGAGTCTAAATCGACTAATCCCACCTCGTAAAGATAGCTATGAGTTTTTAAAGAAAACAGTAACGTCAGAGCATAAACTACGATTAACACAGTGGCAACTGTGAGGGAGAGATTGCGAATTGCATCGGGTGGAACACCATTTGAGGTATTGATGACCGTCGTGGGCAAAATAAGAGCGATCGCTGCCAGCGTCATCGAGGAACCATTCACTCGCGCCACAATCGGCTTGAATTCCTGTTCTTTATAGCGCAGTCCTCCTAAAAGCATGGAAAGGCCCATGACCAGGAGTAAATTACTGATAATTGTTCCAGTAATACTTGCTTTAACAATGTCAACTAAACCAGCATTTAGAGCTGCTAAAGCAATAATTAGCTCGGTTGCATTTCCAAAGACTGCATTTAACAATGCACCAATCGAAGGCCCCGTAACGACGGCAACTTCTTCAGTCGCAGTGCTTAACCAAATTGCTAGGGGGACGATAGCGATCCCTGATGTAATAAAAATGGCAAGCGAACCCCACCCTAAATATTCAGCAGCAATTGAAATGGGTACAAAAATTAGCAGGACGTAAGAAATAATTTTCTTGATTGACATAGCGAATTGTGGCTGAAATTGCAGAGCATGATGAATTTTCCCACCCGATGAGACGTAGGAAAGTAGCAACGAGTTCTCCCCTGGATGGTTGAGACGAGTCATACTTTCACTGCTTGATGTCATCGAAAATTGGGCACCTCTCACCTCTGTAAGAATATCTGGAAACTTGTCAATTGCACCCTGTCGTTTCTCGTATGCTGATGTAGAAGCAGGAGGAATTCATGCCACCCCACAAAATAAAGGAAGAAAGAACTGCGCCGCGCCCCAATCGGGCGGGAGTTGCTCTGATAGCCGTCTCCGCGACGGGTTTTGCAACGCTGGCGATATTCGCTAAGCTTGCCTATGCGGAAGGATTAGATTTGCCCAGCACGCTGGCTTGGCGGTTTACAGGCGCAGCGGCG
>NZ_JACJOQ010000386.1:0-2667 GCF_014695635.1 Coleofasciculus sp. FACHB-712
CATATGATGCCATTGTAATAATTGATGAATGACAATCCCATCAAAAAATCCAGCCTGACTCATTCCTAACACAATACCAGCCACAATCAGAGGGCGGCGATCGCGCTGATGGATGGAAGAATTTTCTTGGCTACTCGCCTGGGATGTAGTTTGGTTTGAAGTCATGGCAATACCTTTGTAACAACCTCAGCGCGTACATCACTCGCAACGAAAACGAATTCTTGAGTGCGGTTCGTTATTGACGATGGGGAGAAGAATCTACTCCCAGAAAATAAACGGAAGCGGAAACAGACCTATCTTCGGGATTAGGCTGCTTCAATTGTTTCGCTTCCTCTCGGAAATTACATCTAACTCCTAGAGGATTGACGATTGTTTTTTGGTATACAAGCTAGGCAAATTCCCTTGCGTTAAACAGCGATCGCATTTTAGGCTATTGGCAAAATCCACACTAGAAAGTATTCGGTTGCGTCCTCCACTGTTTAAATCAGCTTGTTAGCCTAGAGAAGCGACAAATTGCCAGCTCCATTTTTACTAAAAACTAGAACCACCAACAATTGTTGCAGTTGGTTTTAATCGAGTAAAAATAGCACTTTTCGGAGCTTGGAAAGAAATTTGATGCCAGGAAAAAACGGAATTCTAGCAGCAGGACTTGCGCTCCTGATTTTTGTCATGGTTGTACTCACAACATCTATTCAAAACACTCATCCGATTACAGAACTCTACGTGTTTGGGGACAGTCTCTCGGATGCGGGTGCGGTGTTCCGAGCGACGGGAGGAATGTATCCACCCAATCCACCCTACTTTCAGGGACGTTACTCAAATGGTCGGGTTTGGGTTGAGTATCTTGCTGAGCGTCTACATATCTCTTCTAATCAAACCCATAATTTTGCTTGCGGAGGAGCGACTTCTGGAAGCGCTGGTAACAGTTATGTACCGAGCTTGTTAAGTCAGGTGCAATCGTTTACACAGACACATCAAAAAGTGAATTCAGATGCGCTGTATGTGTTGTGGGCAGGGGCAAATGATTATTTGCAAGGAGTCAGCAGTGCCACGATTCCTGTTGAAAATATCACGAAGGCGATCGCTTCTCTGGCTGATAAGGGTGCTAAAAAGCTCCTAGTGGTAAACTTGCCCGATTTGGGACAGTTACCCACGACCCGAACCAGTGCAAATGCTGCCCGACTCAGTGCATTAACCCAAGCTCATAATCAAGGTTTGAGGCGATCGCTTAAGGTAGCTCAGCAGCATTCTGACCTTCAGATTGCCACTCTCGATGCCAATCGGCTGTATCGAGAAGCGATCGCGAATCCGGCAGCGTTTGGCTTTACCAATGTCCTCAATGCGTGTTTGGCTGGTGCTGGGACTTCTGGCAGTCCAGACCAGTTTTTGTTCTGGGATGGCATTCATCCAACAACAGCGACTCATCGCATTTTAGGGGAAACTGCCTTTGTTGCGATTCAAGAGGCCGGGATGCTCAATTCTCCTTCGGTACTGTTTGGGTAAACCACTCCATCGCTTGCCGAGCGATCGCGCCTGGAACCGTATGGGGACCATTGAACTCGTGGTACTGCACGTCATAGCTTGCCCGTTGTAACTGCGGCACAATCCGGCGACTGCATCGCTCAATCGGCAACACCGTGTCCCCCTTCCCGTGAGAAATGAATACCTGCGGCTTCCCTTCCTGTGCCGCAGGAGCCATGAATCCCGGTGAGAAGGCAATGATGTGGCTAAACAAGTCGCCATTGGTAATGCCAACCGAGAGGGCGTAGGAAGCCCCATCCGAGAAACCCGCGATCGCTACCTGATTTGGCGCGATCGCGTAACGGCTGAAGGTTTGTGCCAGCGCCCGGTCAATAAAAGTAATATCGGCACCGTACCCACTCCGAATCACGTCCCAAGTTTGTCGGCGCGAGTCTACTGCCAACAAAATTGTCTGGAAGGGATCTGCCAGATGGCGGACGATATTCAGCGCCCCCTCTGAATCGCCTCCTGCCCCATGCAACATCAACACCAGTGGCGCGGGTTGGTCTGCCCGATAGGTTTTGGGTACATAGACGAAACCATCCCGCTGTCCGTCCAGTCCTAGGGGATGCAATCCGGGAGTTGCGGTTGCTGTGGGGCGAGTTGGACGGGATAATAATCGTCCTTCTGTGGCGGAAGAATCAGCTTGCTTTGAACTTTCCATTGTCAATAAATTCTGTTGCAAACAACTAGAGAGTTGAGAGATCGCGAACGGTAAGATCGTGCCTGCTACCCCAAGCCGGAGTAGTTGTCGCCGTGTCCAATAAGCAGGAAAGCTTTTGTATTGCCTCATAGCGATCGCGCAGCGTCCCCGGCTCGTTAGTCATCAGAGAGAGCCATACCTTCACGCTAGGATTTTTAACGGTTTCCTGCCTTAATCTTTGGGAAGATTCAGACTGATTTAATCGCTGGGTTTTATCAGCCTGTTAACTCTAGAAAAGGATAAAACCGTTATTAATTGGAACGTCGATCCAATCAGAAGTATATAGAGCGTTAAATTCTGTAAAACATCAAGATACAGATGTATTCAGAGGGGAGCATGTCAGATTTGCTGCCCAATCAGCTCATTAAGGTAAGCACAGCGATGCGCTAGCACCTGAGGAACGTTTTCAGCATTCCACTGAGCACCTGAAATTTGAATGCGAC
>NZ_JACJOQ010000387.1:0-6324 GCF_014695635.1 Coleofasciculus sp. FACHB-712
TTCATAGCAAATTTACTTAAAGATGCATAGGCGATACCGCTAGAAGTAAGCTGAAACACTTTAGCCGATGGAGATTGCTCGTGGGATAACTTGAAAGCAGCTCCCATGTGTACATCTCCGCTCAAAAATACAATAGGTTTCTTGGTTTTTTGGGAAACCTCAAAAACCTTCTTTAATAGTTGATCTCGTTCTGCCCAATTAGATTTATGATCCCAATGATCTCGTAAATCATCAGTGTACTTCCAATAGGGGATGTCTAAATTATTAACAGCAAAGCTCTTAAAGTGAACGACTGGAACTGGCGACACAATAAATAAAACGCGGGATTCAGAATCATATTGGGAATTTAGCCAACCGTCAAAACGTTTCCACTGCTCGGCACCTAAAAGACGCAGCTCTTGCCGATTATAATCATGATGTCCCCTCATATCTAATACATAAAAACTACAGAATCCACAATTGAACTGATAGTCAAATTGATCAATACTGGTATCTGTAGGAGGATTATGAGAATGTTCGTATTCTTGATAAACTTGCTTAGCAGCCTCAAACATTTCATTTGCTAGCCGCAAATGTTCTTGAGTATTTCGCAACTGCCATGAAGTATCTAGCTGTGCGGCTAATTCATTGGGTGTATAAGAACCCCAGCCATCCATAATTTCATGGTCATCCCATATCATATACGTGGGAAAAGTTTTAAAAAGTTGTTGTACCTGGGGGATGCCCCAATAACCCCGATAGATATCTCGATACCAGGAAATCATATCGGTTTTAGAAGGGTTTTGTTTTTTGTTCTTCTTTAACCAGCTCCAGATATTTAATTGTTTATTTCCTTCTCCATCCACATATACTTGGTCGCCAGTACCTATCAAAAAATTTGCATTTGTATCCAATAATTCTTGCTTAAATTTGTCCCACATTTCCAAATTGAGGAGCTGATGCTCGTCGTAAGGCATATGGCAACTGAACATCCCAAAATTCACCTCTGTGGGATGTTCTGGAAAGGTTTGAAATGACAGGTTTTGTTCGTTGCCCAATTCCCAGGGTTTTTCTCTATCCAAGTGAAATAGAGCGTAATAATAGCGGGTATCGGGTTGGAGATTTTTTAGGTCTACTACACCTGTTAAGTCATGCTCTTGATTGAGTTGGAGTGGGACAAGAGTAACGCTATAAATTTCTTGGGAAATACTTGGAGAGGTTAATCGCAACCAATGCCCTTTTTCGTCGTTGATTATCTCCGGAGTGCCATTGGTAGGAATTCGATGGCGAGAAAATACTAGCCAGTAATCTCCAGGGGAAGACGCCCGGAACCACAGGCGGGTGCTAGTGGGAGTAGTATGTCCAATGATGCTGGCACAATCGAGACGGGAATTGGGCCAGGGGCGCTGTTCGGGGTCATAAAAATTGAGGTGGGACAAGGTCAAATTGAAACTCGGCTTTGATAGAATGTCTGCGAATTTCAATATTAACTAGAAACGGTTGATATTGATGGTTTAGCGGACATTTAGGCGACAAACACAAGGAACCGAATCATCGGCGCGATATACTTTGCGATCGCGCGTTATTCCTATCGCTGCTTGTTTTGGATTCTAAACTGCTGCCCAGAACCTCTATAAATCAAACGCTGTCAGTCACGCTGCTAAAATTAAACGCCCCCACTCGCACCCCAGGCACAACACTGCTGCCATAGCGTTGGACTGTACTCAGAGCATCCACATCCCGCAGCATTTCAGGCAAACTCTGGTTAAAGCGCAAGTTCTTAATTGGGTAAGCAATTTGACCATCCTCGATCCAGAAGGTGCCATCACGACTCATTCCCGTTACGACTAATGATCGAGGATTCACATAGCGCACGTACCAAGCCCGACTCACCAAAATTCCTCGCTCTGTCTGGGCGATGAGGTCAGCTAGGTTTTGATCTGAGCCAGTCATCACAATTGGATACATCGCGCCTGTCGGCTTTTTGCCCTGCTGTGCCGCCCAGTAGCGGCTATAGGAAAGCGTTTGAGGGATGCCGTCCTGAATGACTTCTTTGTAGTCGTTGCTTAATCCATCGCCAAAGAAAGTGCCTAACCGCAACAGAGGATGAGCGGCATTTCGCTGTACTTGCACGATGGGGCTAAACATTGCTTCGCCTAAACGGTTGCCAGCGGGTTTGCCTGACTCATCAGTGCGAGACATAAACGACCGCCCTTCATCTGCCGCGCGTGCATCCAAATTCCAGACGAGCCAAGGGAGCAAAGCGGCGAAAGCGGCTCCATCAAAGACAACTGGATACGCGCCAGGATGGACTTCGCGGGGTTGGCGCGACTTGATTGCCCGCTCAATTAGCTGCTGGGTTAATTCCTCAATTGGCAACTGTTCTAGCGCCCAAGCGGAGCGATTAGACCAGGAGGAACCATCCCCAATGCGAGAGGTAAAGCTGAAATCTGCCTCTGTAGTTTGATTGCAAGCGCGTAGTCCCCGCGAATTCGCGATCGCATATAAGTTCGTCTCTGTACTCAACGTTCCCGAACCATCCACTCCCGCCTTCGCACTCATGGCGCAGACACGCTGGATAATTTCGCCCCGTGCTAGCGGTGAAAGGGTTGCCGTTGCCCGATCGAAGGCTGGGGTTCGCTCTTCGTAAACTTGAGGTTCTAGCAGTGGCACCCACTCCGGATCTTCTGGGGCGAAACGGGCAAGTTCTTCCGAGCGTTTGATGGCGGATGCGATCGCATCTGAATCTAAATCTGTCGTAGAACTAGAGGCACTCTTGCGTCCGAAGTAACTGGTGATGGTGAGCTTAAACTGAGTGCTACTAATATTTTGGCTAATTTGATTTTCCGAGAAGCGGCTGAGGGATTCTTCACCAGTGCTGAGGCTGACAAATACCTCCTCTGCTTCCGACTGTTTAATAACTTCTTCTAATAGAGAGATCGCCCGATCTTTACTGATTAAACTGGGTGCTGTTGCTAGAGTCACGATAATCCTGAGATTTGTGGATGGTTGAGTCTGGGATGAAGCGATGCGATCGCGTTTTGATTTCGGGTGCGAGGCTTTTCAAATGCCAATCAACAAAATAATTAAAACCTCTATTCCAGAGTGCCAGATTATTCGTAAATTCAGCAACGCTGCAACAGTCAGTCGTTCTGATGTCCGTGAGTTTTTTATCTTTACATCCCAATTAGGTTATCCTAGCTTGCTTTATTCTAGTTACAAAATATTACATTTATGCTAAAACAAGGTACTAAAGATAGTATTGACAAGAAAGAAATATTATTTTGCAATTCTGGAATAGAGGCGAGAGATGACCTACGAAAGAATACGAAAATTTTCTTCTTGGAATCCCGCTTCTAGCCAGAAAAACAGCCACAGCATTCAGTCGCGCCCTTTTGCAATCCAACCAAAACCTGATTCGCAGCTGCCTCCTACCCAGCAGGAAATAGAAAATCAAGCATTTGACCAGCATAAGTTTGAGGCGACCGGGCTAGAAATACAGGCAAAACACGGCAGCATAACGCCAGAGGGACAGGAACGACTAACGGTATTACAGGCAAAGATGGATGCCTTTTGGCAGCAGAAAAGAGAAAGTACGCAACGCCAAGGCATTAACTTATTGGAAATCCCCAACCTATTTGCTCCCCGCCAAATATCGACAGCCCAACCAATTCAGGCAAAACTGACGATTGGAGAACCAGGGGATCGGTACGAACAAGAGGCAGATCGAGTAGCGGCTCAAGTCGTGAGTCAGATTAATAACGCACCTGCGCCTAAACAGTCAGCTTCGGGTGAAACTGTCCAGCGAGACGAAATGCCCCAACTTGATGAGGAGGAAAAACTCCAGCAGAAACCAGAAGGCAGCATCCAGCGGCAAGATACGCCCCAACTCGATGAAGAAGATGAACTCCAGATGAAGCCAATAGTGCAACGTCAGTCTGGAGCGGATGGAATGGCTGCAACAGCGGATCTGGAAACATCCATCCAACAAGCTAGAGGGAGCGGACAACCGCTCTCAGAAAGCATCCGAGAACCAATGGAAAAGGCATTTGGCGTAGACTTCAGCAGTGTCAAAATCCATACTGATGCCCAATCTCACCAGCTCAATCAATCAATTCAAGCCAAAGCTTTCACTACGGGTCAAGATATCTTTTTTCGGCAGGGGGAATACAATCCAGGGAGCCGCGGGGGACAAGAATTGTTGGCGCACGAGTTAACTCATGTGGTGCAGCAGAATGGGGGTCAGGTACAGCGGCAAATACAGAAATCATCTGAATTGTCCCCTGGCTCTCAAATCATGAGATTGAATGATATGCAGACTGGGGAACTGCCATTCATTCAAGCAAAAGAAATTATGGGAGTGAAAGCGTTTCAAGCAGCAACTTCGGTTTCCTTGTCCCGTCGTCCATCCGAACTAAAAAAAGTTGATGAAGCACTGAAGAAAGTACAACAGGTAGGTGCAGATAGCATTCTGCTGGGTGAGTTATTAGAGGCAATCGATCGCTGTCTAGATAAATTCTCAGATCTGCATCCTAGAAGATCGGGCGTTATCAGCTTGCGCGACCAAGTTATAGAACAGCAGACAGAAATTAGCCTGAAACTTCAAGATAATGACCAGCAGGCTCCAGCGGAAGGAAGAAGCCGAAGTGGAGCTTTTTCTGCTGAGAAACAAAGTGTTGGCAAAGGCAGCAATTTTAGTGATTTTGACAGCAAGCAATATCGAGTGTCAGGGCGATCGCCAAATCGGATAATTGAGGAGGTTAAGCGCACGCAATTAGGAAATGGGAAAGTCGTTTATTTCGCAATGGCTTTGGTGACTGGTTTTAACGGCAAAGCACCTCGCGTAGCACCCTATCCACAACCCGTCTCTCTAGGAGATTGGTACCCCTCTGTCACTCATATCAATGGTATGCAAGTAGCGCCAAAATCGGGACTTTTAAGCGCCGCAGCATTGCAAGAATCAGTCAACGAAGCGCTAGATGCTCAAGACGATGCCGCATTAGGACAGAATGCCATAGATGTTCTTTATACCTATAGTGCTCAACGGGGTGGTGTGGTAGCCGATCTGATTGACTGCCTCAAAGGAAAAGTCCAAGTTGACGACGAAGCAACAGAGAAGCAGGAAGAAATCATGCTAGATGCGGTGCGCCGCAAAACACGGGTTACTGTTTCTGCTCACAGCCGAGGAACGATTAAAACTGACAATGCAGTTAGAAATGTACACGAAATTTTGAAACAAGAATATCTGCTATTAGCAAGACAAGACCCCGCAGTTCTCAAAATCTATGAAGATTTTGCTTTGTTCTATCAGAAAAATGATGTGGGACTAGGTATAGATCCAGAAATATTAGCGGCGGCGGCGCGAGAGGAAGCCGCTAAGAGGATGGCTAGCGATCGCGCTAAGGAGGATATGAATACTTATATCCAATTAATTTTTGCCGGAAATGCTGTACAGCATCCGTCTTCAATATTAAAAACCGACCTATATGTGGGTGGATTTGACCCAGTTAGTTTTGCCGTCGGGACTTATAGCCACATTGGTAGCAGGATAGACTCTGCTATTGGTACGGGAGGACACGCTAAATCAACAGTTCATAGCGTGGGTAAAACTAAGGGACATGGTTTTGTCGGGAATTATGTTCCCGCTGTTAGCGATAAAATTGCTGAAGACTTAAGCGGACGGGAAGATATCCAAGACAAACGAGTTAACCAAGCTTTATCTAATATTGATCCCGAAAGGTTAGCAGAATTAGAGCAAATGGGTAATAACTCTAGAAGACGTAGGGGTAGGTAGGTTCGATCGATTAGCGATCGCGTTTCTACTTAATGATTTGAATTTTATTTTTCTGCTGTCAGTAGTAGGAAAAACTATATTTTATTCAGGTCAAAATTTTGCTGAAAGACGATGTAAATGCTGGTTTAGCAGCAATAAGTAAACCAGATAATTCATCTAAATTAGTTTTAGATGAATCGGGTAGCTGTAAGGTTCCGCTCCCCTTTCCTCCTTCAATCGTTAAGTTGTCGGGAGGACAGTTGCAGGTAGAAATAAGAATGGCAAAAACGGGTGAGTTTTTTACTTTGTTATCACCTTTAGCAGCGGTTCACGGTCAACTAAGCCGAGAATTTTTAGACGCTTTATTGCACAGGCAATTTTATGCGGAACAGGTTTCTAGCCTGAGTTTTGCGATCGCCGACAACTGCGATCGCGATCTGCTGGTGGCAGTTCATCATTGGATGCTGGATGCGATCGCACCAGAAGAATTTAAAGGTTTATTTCAAAAATTTATCTCGGCAGTTTTATCTGCTATTCCAGAAATTAATAATATGGCTAGTTCTGAAATATCG
>NZ_JACJOQ010000388.1:0-3026 GCF_014695635.1 Coleofasciculus sp. FACHB-712
TATCTTGGCGGTGCAGGACTGGCGCGAGGTTATCTCAATCGTCCAGAACTGACAGCCGAAAAGTTTATTGCCAACCCATTTAATCAAAACCTAACCCCCCTGCCCCCTTCCCTACGAGGGAAGGGGGAGCCTGACGCCCCTCTCCTACTAGGGGAGGAGTTGGGGGAGAGGTTCCGCCTCTATAAAACAGGAGATTTAGTTCGTTATCTTCCTGACGGCAACCTAGAGTTTTTAGGTCGAATTGACCATCAAGTTAAAATTCGCGGCTTCCGGATTGAGCTAGGGGAAATTGAGGCCGCATTAGCGCAGCATCCAGTTGTTGAGCAACCCGTTGTTTTGGCTCAAGAGGACGATTTGAATTCGCCTCGCCTCGTTGCTTATTTGACAACCAAACAACTTCCTCAAGATTTAGATAAATTGCCAGAAATACAATGGCATTCTGAGCATGTATCGGAATGGGAAAAAGTCTTTGAAACGACTTATCACCAAAATTCAAATATTCAGGAAGATACTTTGAATATTAGTGGGTGGAATAGTAGCTATACAGGCTTACCAATTCCCGCCGAAGAAATGCGGATGTGGGTTGACCGCACTGTTGAGCAAATTCTCGCCCTAAAACCCTCCCGCGTCCTAGAAATTGGTTGTGGTTCGGGTCTACTCTTGTTTCCCATAGCACCTCATTGTTCTTATTACTTGGGCACCGATTTTTCTCAATCTGCACTGGATTATGTTCAACAGCAATTAACCACACAAAACCTGCCCCAGGTAACGCTAGATAGACGAATGGCAGATAACTTTGAGGGAATAGAAGCGGGTGCCTTCGACGCGGTGATTATTAACTCCGTGATTCAATATTTCCCCAGCACTGACTATCTGTTGGGTGTCTTGGAAGGTGCTGTAAATGTTGTGAAGCCAGGTGGTTCTATCTTCATTGGGGATGTGCGTAGCTTGCCGTTGTTAGAAGCTTTTCATGCCTCTGTACAATTGCATCAAGCTCCTTCTAACCTTTCGATAACTGAATTACGGCAGCGGATTCAAAAACGCTTGCAACAGGAGCAGGAACTAATTATCGCTCCGGAATTTTTCACAGCACTGAAGCAGAAATTTTCCAAAATTAGTCACGTCCAAATTAAACCGAAACCAGGAAAATATCAGAATGAATTAACCAAGTTTCGCTACGATGTGATTCTTCGAGTCGGTGCTGAAGTCGATTGTCTGCAAGATTTTTATTGGCTAAATTGGCAGAAGCAAAATCCGACTCTTGGTATTCGTAAGTTACTGGAAGAAACCAACCCAGAGATTTTGGGAATTACGAGAATTCCTAATGCGCGTCTGGTATCTGAGATGAAAACTTTAGAATTACTCGCTAAAAATGATGGAGAAGGAACTGTTGCAGAATTGCGGAATTTACTGCGAGAAAGCAATACGGAAGATGGGATTGAACCTGAAGAAATTTTGGCTCTAGGTCAAGACTTATCTTACTGCATTCACCTTAATTATTCCGGCGACCGTTATGATGCAGTATTTGTGCATAAAAACTTGGCATCTCCAGACAAATTACCAGCATTCTTGGAAACAAGTGGCAAAGTAAAACCTTGGAGAAACTATGCGAATAATCCGCTGCAAGGGAAATTAACTCGTGAATTTGTTCCTCAATTGCGCGATTATTTACAGGAAAAACTGCCGGAATATATGGTACCTTCTAACTTTATTTTGCTAGAAGAATTTCCCCTAAATCAGAATGGTAAAATCGATAGGCGATCGCTCATTACTCTTAGCCAAATTCGCCCAGAACTGGAAAAAACTTTTGTTGCACCGCGTACACCCATTGAGCAAGCAGTTGCCAATACTTATGCCCGAATTTTAAATCTACAGATGGTAGGTTCCTCTGATAACTTCTTTGAATTAGGCGGTCACTCGCTACTCGCTATGCAAGTCACTTCCCGGCTGCGGGAAACTTTCCAAGTCGAATTACCGCTACGGACTTTATTTGAGTCACCAACTGTTGCGGAATTAGCTAAAGTAATTGCCTCAACTCAGCAAGCAAAACAAATAGATTCTAGTTCCATTCCGCGTGCTTCCCGCAATCAGCCACTACCGCTATCTTTTGCTCAACAACGGCTGTGGTTTCTCGATAATCTGGAACCCGGTTCGCCTGACTATAATATTCCGGCACCAGTTCGCCTGGTAGGACAATTAGATGTTGCGGCGCTAGAGCAAAGCTTTAACGAAATTGTGCGGCGACACGAAATATTTCGCACCCGTTTCGTGATGGAAGGGCAACCGATTCAAGAAATTGCTCCTACTCTGACAGTGACATTTCCTGTTATCGATGTTCAAGCGTTTCCAGAGGCGGATCGAGAAGGAAAAATTCAACAACTAATTTCCCAAGAAGCATTAAAGCCCTTCGATTTAACTCAAGCACCGCTGTTTCGGATTCAACTGCTGCAACTCGGTGAGGAAGAACATATTTTAGTTCTCATCCTGCACCATATCATCTTTGATTTGTGGTCAATTGGAGTGATGTTGCAAGAAGTGACTGAACTCTACAAAGCTTTTACGACTGGGGAAATTTCTTTGCTGCCTGAATTACCGATTCAATACGCCGATTTTGCGGTTTGGCAGCGGCAATATCTCCAAGGAGAGGTGCTGGAAAAACATTTAAGTTATTGGAAACAGCAATTAAGCGGTAATTTACCATTAGAATTACCGAGCGATCGCCCTAGATCCGCCGTTCAGTCAAATCGAGGTGCCATCCATAATTTTGCTTTCCCCAAAGATTTGAGCGATGCAATTCAAGCTTTTAATCGGCGGGAAGGAGCTACCTTATTTATGACGCTTTCGGCGGCGTTTAAAACCTTGCTCTATGCCTACACGGGACAGCAAGATATCCTCATCGGCTCCCCGATTGCCAATCGCGATCGCGTTGAACTAGAATCACTAATTGGCTTCTTTGTCAATACTTTAGTTCTCCGCACTGATTTATCTGGAAATCCCAGCTTTCGAGAATTATTAGCGCGGGTGCG
>NZ_JACJOQ010000389.1:0-59958 GCF_014695635.1 Coleofasciculus sp. FACHB-712
TAAGTGATAATATTTCCCCCCAGATTGCTTTGCCAATTCCTTTGCGAATCCAGTGGAAATAAACTTATTTTCCGTATCAATCACTAACAACTGAATCCCCAAAGCGCGAATTCGGGAAGCAATATCTAACAATTCAGCTTTAATATCCGGCTTTTCCCCTTCCTGTATCGGTTCGCCCAAAGAACGAGCTAAAGGAATATTACCCCGTCCATCGGTAATCGCCACAATCACCACCTGACCGATATCTCCAGACATCTGAGCATTCATCCCGACGCGCACTGCCTGAGTCAAACCATGAGCCAGAGGGGAGCCGCCGCCACAAGGCAATAGCTCCAGACGCCGCCGCGCTAAGGCAATCGAACGGGTTGGCGGTAGCAGCACATCGGCTTGTTCTCCTCGGAAGGGAATCAACGCCACTTGGTCGCGGTTCTGATAAGCTTCCGTCAGCAGGCGCATCACCGCACCCTTCGCTGATTGCATTCGGTTGAGCGCCATCGAACCAGAGGCATCAACGACGAAAACGACGAGCGCCCCGGCTTTGCGGACTAAGCGCTTGGAGCGTACATCCCCCTGCTCGACGAATACCCGCCGATCTCCTCTTTGTCCTCCCTGACCCAGAGGGGATTGAGCGATCGCGGCATCGTTTCGCTCCCGCCGAGCCTTTTGGTAGGGTGCAGCGGCTCTGAGCGTCGCGTCAACAGCAATTCGCCGCACCTTGCCTTTCGGCAACATTGGCTTGACGTAGCGCCCTCGATCTTCTGAAATGATGAGACTGCGACTGCCCGACTTGCCGTGACGTTGCGCCATTTGAGCAAAGTAAAGCACGGTAGGGTCGAGGATGACACCCTCTGGATCGAAGACAAATTCTTCTGGAATACTCGACTGATCCTCCTGGGGTTCTTCCGGTTCCTCTTCATCCTTCTCATCCGGCTCATCTTGCTCTTGCTGAGATTCATCTTGAGGCGGTGGCGGTGGGGGCGGCGGCGGAGGCGTTTCTTCTGGTGGCGTCTGCACAACTGTAGCGCGGGGCACGATAACTAATTCCACTGCACGGCGCAAGTCTTCCGCCGTCACATTAGTGCGTCCCTCTAAAGCAGCCGCAGCCTTGGCAACTCGCACTGCAAAGAGTTCGGCTCGATGTCCCTGCACTCCGCCTCGAATTGCTTCATCAACTAGATAAGCAATTTGCTCGCGGGTGATGCGAACATCCTTCAGCCATTCCCGCGCTAAGACGATCTGAGTTTTCAGGTTGTCGATGTCTTCGGTATACTGTTCTAGAAATTTTTCTGGGGATTTAGCGTAGGCGAGAGCTTGTTCTACTGCTTGCACTCGTTCATCTAAGCCGAGTACACCATCAGCGGAAAGCGCGATCGCAATTCTATCGAGCAAATGTTCTCGCAGTGACCCTTCTTCCGGGTTGTAAGTGGCAATAAATAAAGGCTTACAAGGATGCTGAAAGCTAATCCCTTCCCGCTCGATCTGGTTGCGTCCTTCCGATAAAACAGTCAACAGTTGGTTAGCAATTTGCTCATCAAGTAGATTAATTTCATCTACATAGAGGACACCCCGGTGTGCTGTCGCCAGTAACCCAGGCTGAAATATCGTGTCCCCCTGTTTAACGGATTGCTCGACATCCACAGAACCCAGCAGTCGATCTTCTGTGATTCCTAAAGGAATTTGCACAAATGGAGCCGGAATCACCTGCGCGTCAATCGGGGCATCCGTCTGAGCATTCGCTTCTGCCAATAATTTGTCATCCCACTCGCTGGGGGAATCGGGGTCGCAATTGCTAATCGATCCTTTGACGACTTCAATGGGGGGCAGAAGGGAGTGCAAGGCGCGTGCCATGACCGATTTAGCAGTCCCGCGACGACCCGCGATCGCTACCCCTCCCAGTCCGGGATCAATTGCTGCCAATAGCAGCGCCATTTTTATTGCTTCTTGCCCCACAACAGCAGCGAGGGGGAAGGCGGGGTTAGCTACAGATGCAGGCATAGTTTAAAAGCGACGCAAGTCCAACTTTTCAGCATAGCGCAATGTCTTACTGGCTGACTAAGAGATCGCCTTCAATTAGAACGAAGTCCTGCTCTGACAAATAAATCTGAAATGCCCTTGACACCGAATCCTGACAATGCTAGTCTGCAAAAAGACAGCTAAAATATCCGCATTCAAAGGCGCGAAGTTTTGATTGCTGTCTCAGGTACAGGATTTTGTAGTCTTCTACTGAGCGTCTAGTCAACGAGTTGACTGAGCATTCAGTTCGATCTTTGTCAACGAGCCGACAAAGCATTTGGAAAGATGACAAAAATCTAGCAGAATGTCCGGTCAACTGGTTGATTGGACGCTTGGTAGGAGACTACAAAATCCTGCGCCTGAGACTGCCAACTCTAATCTTAACAACGAAGAATTGCGTTCGGACTATGAGTTCGGTCATAGGAAATAATTATTTTTTATTCCTGAACCAAGCTTTGCTGACGCTAGATGCGTGATTTATCGATGCTGTCCAATCCACAAAAAAAATTGGGCACATTAGCATGAAAAATATTGAGCTAGCATCCTGTAAACAGACAAAACAGCAGCAACAGTCGGTTTCAATTTATTGGGATTACCAAAATGTTCCAAAAGTAAAACTTGCGAACTATTTGTTGCGATTTGCTAGTTTACAAGGAGATGCTGTAGTCAACCGAAAGGCTTATAGTAATTGGTGTGGAGCAAACAAAACTAAAACAAGGCTAGAAAACCAGAAATTTGACTGTATTAATGTTCCTCGGAGCTTCAAAAACGCTGTAGATATTAAATTGTGCATAGACTGTAGTAACGATAGCTCAGATATAATAATCCTTGTAACTGGGGATTGTTACGGTCAGATTTTACTCGATGAGTTACAAGGAAAGGGGAAAAAAGTCATATTCTTTGCTCAACAAGGTAGTGTAAGTAAAGAGCTTATTAAGAGTGCTGATAAATTCTACTTTGTAGAGGAGTTGCTTAGTCTAGTTAGCAACAATACTTCGATTCAGACAGATGGCGTTCTGTCTTATATCAACTACGATGATGCTGTTGACTGCCTTATTGAAGCTATCAAAACTGCGGTCAATAAAGGTAAGCATACAACATATCGCATCATTGCCAGCCTGATGAGTCACAGTCAAGATTTCCCTAACTATCAAGGAGTTTCCTCTATTCGTAAACAGGACGGTACGAAATTTACACGGTTTAAAAAATTTGTTGCTGCTGTTGAAAAAGAGGGGAAAATCAAATTGCAAAATGAAGAAATGTTGTTAGTATAGTTAAGCAGATTGCTAAAAGCTAGATAATCAAGCGATCGCTACTTATCAAAAACTCGGTTTGATATAGAAACCGGGTTTATCCAAAAACCGCTATTGAGCGGTTTTTTCGTGTTCACCTAGTTAATAGCCATCAATGACTTGTACTGATATTTCCATGCAATTAATTTACCCAAAACTAGGAGCAATCAAAATGGAATTTCCAAATTTTCAGAATGAAAAACTCTTGCTTCATGCGCTTACACACCGTTCTTATGCCAATGAAAATCCCGGAGAGTGCGAAAACAACGAACGTCTAGAATTTTTGGGTGACGCTTTGCTAACTTTCTTAAGTGGCGAATATCTCTATCGTCGTCACCCACAAATGGGAGAAGACCAAATGACTCGTAGGCGTTCCGCGCTGGTAGATGAAAAGCAGCTAGCAAAGTTCGCTACCGAGATAAATTTAAACTTCAAAATGCGGTTAGGTCAAGGTGCCATTCGTGAGGGAGGCTACTATAATCCAAATTTACTCAGCAGTACCTTTGAAGCCGTCGTCGGCGCTTATTATCTAGATAACAATTTAGATGTTGAGAAAGTCCGCGATTTTGTAGAACCACTATTTGATTCCGTTCCGGAGGATATTGTAGTGTCTCTCTCCAAGGTGGACTCGAAAAATCGGTTTCAACAATGGGTGCAAGCAAATCCTGACCTTGGCTCAACACCACCGAAATATGTCACCAAACAAGCAGGCGGAACACCCCACGCCCCAGAGTTCATCGCCACAGTGCTTGTGGGCGATAAAGCCTACGGGGAAGGTAAAGGACGCAGCAAAAAAGATGCTGAGAAAGCTGCTGCTGAAGATGCACTGTCCAAACTGAAAAAACGAGGGCTGATGTAAGCTGGAATTCTGGAGAAACTCTAACTTTCGGGTCTTTTAACTTCTTGACAAGGCGCTGCAAACTCAAAGAAGAGTGGTAGTGCAGGCTAGAAGTTAGTTATGAAGCCAAAAGATATAGTAGGACTGCTTAAAGACACATTTGCGGAGTGGCAAGAAGATAAGGCATCGCGGTTAGCGGCGGCGCTGGCGTATTACACCGTGTTTTCTTTGGCACCGCTAGTTATTATTGCGATCGCGATCGCAGCTTTGGTATTTGGGCAAGAAGCTGCCCAAGGTGGAATAGAAGAGCAACTTCGAGGCTTGCTTGGAGAACAGGGTGCAGAAGCCGTCCAAGAAATGATCAAACATTCTCGCAAGGCAGAGGAAGGCACAATTGCCACCCTGATTAGCGTTGGTCTCCTCTTGTTCGGTGCTTCCGGCGTTTTTGGTCAGCTGCAAGATTCACTGAACACCATCTGGGAAGTCGCCCCCAAGCCTGGACGCGGAATCAAAGGCTTTATCAAAGACCGATTTTTGTCCTTCTCAATGGTACTGGGCATTGGCTTTTTGCTCTTGGTTTCCCTCCTTTTGAGCGCTGGTTTAACAGCAGTCGGCAATTATTTCGGTCATTTGATACCCGGCTTGCCCTTCCTGGAAGCCCTAAACCTTCTCATCTCCTTCGGCGTCGTGACGGTGCTGTTCGCCCTGATGTTTAGAATTTTGCCAGATGCCAAAATTGCCTGGGGTGACGTGTGGATCGGTGCCGCCATTACCTCTTTACTCTTTACCATTGGTAAGAACCTACTGGGGGTATATCTAGGCAATGGCAGCGTCGGCTCAACCTACGGCGCAGCTGGCTCATTTGTAGTGCTGCTGTTGTGGGTAAATTATTCCGCCCAGATTCTCTTTTTCGGTGCCGAATTTACTCAAGTCTACGCCAACAAGTACGGCTCTCGAATTGTCCCCTCTAAGAATGCCGTACCCCTTAGTGAAGAAGCGAGGGCAAAGCAGGGAATACCGCGCACTGACGACATCAAAGCCGCTGCCGCACAAGACCAAGGCGATCGCTCCTCTGGAACCTCTACCAGCACCATACAACGGGTAGATCCGCCAAAGTCCAGACACCCGATGGTAACAGTCCTCGCCTTAATGATTGGCGTTTACCAAGGCTTTGCATCTCTAGTGGGAGCCAAGGGGAAGAAGAACAAACAAAAATGATGTATTCTGAGGAATTTTGCAGAGATTTATTAGGTGAGTTTTCTTAGGGCGCAGAGGCTATCAATATATGTTTTGGTTTGTTACAAGTTTCTCATAAGTATTGACTTTCTTAGGCAAGATAGCAGTAAAGGCAGAAACAACTTTAGCTTGTGCCTTGTCCACGTCTTACGGAAATGGTAACGGAAGATGCAAAAGGCTAGCCTTCCGTTCTTTGCAATATAGATTTTTTTATACTTGTGGCAGTCCTTTTAGCCCTTGCATTTACTGACGCTGACCTTTAGGGTAAAGTCTTAATGTACGAAAAGCGAGGTTTTTGCGCTCTAGAAGACAATTCGATTTACTGGTTCGCCGCCATGAACCACTTCTCCCTTGCCTAAAAAGCAAGAAGATAAGACAACAATAAGTCTTTTTAATAAAGGATTAAATTTATGAGTTCTCCGGAAGAAAATCACATCAATTATATAGAATTGGAATCCGCTCAAACAAATCCAATTCAGTCTAAAAATAATTCTTCGCTTCCCAGTGTAAATGGGACAGAAAGTGGAAATCTCGATAAAGTCAGAGATATTCTTTTTGGAAATCAGACGCGGGAATACGAAAAAAGGTTTGCTCGTTTGGAAGAACGTTTAGTGAAAGAATCCACTAACTTACGCGATGACACGAGAAAACGTTTAGATAATATTGAAAACTACCTCCGAAAAGAACTTGAATCTATAACTGACCGATTAAAAACTGAGCAATCAGAACGAGACGAATCAGTAAAAGGGCTTTCTCAGGAATTAAAAAACTTGATTGGTTCTTTGGAAAAGAAGCTCGCGCAACTGGATGAACAAACTACAACGAAAGAGCGAGAGTTACGTCAGCAGATTTTAGAACAATCTAAAAATTTGGACGATGAGATTAGGCAAAAATATGAAGAACTTTTGGCTGCGCTTGAACGAGAAGCCCAAGAACTTCGTAAGGATAAAACAGACCGTTCAACTCTGGCATCTCTGTTTGCAGAACTAGCAATGAGACTTAACACTCAACCGGGAATTTCTCGAAATGAATAATTTTTCTACAAAAGAGATTTTTAAGGGGGGAATCCAAAATTATCCGTCCATAGACTACTAAATCGCTCTAGCTCCCTCATCTAATGTCGGCATAATAATTTAGTTGTGAATAGGGGGATTTGAGCAATGGCTGACTCTTCTACCCATGATTTATCTAGCAATACTCCAGAAAATAATCTTTCAACGAACGAGGATCTCTCAGAACTTCGGAGTTTGCTTCTTGGTTTTGAGCAAAGCGAACTTGATAAACTTCATGAGCGACTAAATAATCCCAATATTCATGCAGAGGATATCAGCCAACTGCTTCCAGAGGCGATTATCCTACGGACAATGCGAGATAAGCAGCTAAGCGAAGCAATCGTGCCAACGGTTGAAGAAGCGATTCATTTATCGGTCACAAAAGACCTGAATATCCTGTCAGAGGCGATTTTTCCCGTAATCGGCCCCGCCACGCGCAAAGCGATCGCTACAGCTCTGGAAACTACAGTCCAGTCCCTCAATCAAACTGTTGAACACAGCTTGTCTCCACAAGGCTTTAAGTGGAGATTGGAAGCTTTACAGACAGGAAAATCATTTGCCGAAGTTGTTCTTCTCCGCACTCTTCTCTATCGAGTTGAACAAGTTTTTTTGATTCATAAAAAAACTGGATTGTTACTTCAGCACGTAGTAGCGCCAAACGTAGCCGCTCAGGATGCAGACTTAGTTTCAGCGATGTTAACAGTGATCCGGGATTTTGTCCAAGACTCTTTTAGCGTACAAACCGGCGATTCCCTAGAAACGTTGCAGTTTGGCGAACTCACTATCTGGATTGAACCTGGTCCGCAGGCAATATTAGCAGGGATTATCCGGGGAAATGCACCCAAAGAATTTAAGTTAGTTTTCCAAGAAGTAATAGAAAAAATTCATCTCAAATACGACCAAAAATTTAATTCGTTTGAGGGAGATACTGCTCCCTTTGAAGGCAGCACGCTTTATCTTGAAGATTGCTTTCAGGCCCAGTATCAACCCAAAAAGACAAAACCTTCTCCTGTTCTATGGATTTTATTAAGCTCTATATTAATAGCTTTGGGTAGCTGGTTCTTTTTTGACTTCACAGAGAAACAGCGATGGACAGCGTATTTGGAAAAATTAAATGCCCAGCCAGGAATGACCGTAGTTACTTCCGAGAAACGTCGGGGAAAATATTTTATTTCCGGACTTCGAGATCCTTTGGCGGCAGATCCAATCAAGATCATGAAAGAATCAAATATTAATCCCAAAATAGTTATTAGCCGCTGGGAGCCTTACTTATCTTTTTATCCAAAATTTACTGAAATTAGAGCGAAAGACTTGCTTCAACCTCCGGCAACTGTATCTTTAATCGTTGATGAAAAGGGCACTCTTCGTGCTGAAGGTTCTGCTCCTTATCAATGGATTATTGAAGCCAGAAAACTGGTGCGAGCAATTCCCGGAATTAATAAATTTGACGAAAAAAACCTTATTGAGATGGAGCTTAAAGAACTTGAGCTTAGTGAAAACAAGATCGAAAAGCAGTTACTCTTTTTTACAGAGGGAAGTACACAACTTGAACCTGACCAGGAGATCATGATAGAAAACCTTATAAAAGAAGTTAAAAAACTTACAAATGCCGCGCCTTATTTAGGTAAAAATGTCCAAATTGAAATTTTAGGACACGCTAACAAAATAGGCTCAGAGCAGAGAAATATGATCCTAAGCCAAGGGCGTGCCGATGCCATCCTTTCTACTCTAGTTTCGCAAGGAATAAAGAAAACCAATCTTTCTGCGGTGGGTGTAGGCACAAAAGAAATTTTGGATAAAGAAACGACCCAACAGGATCGATCATTGAATCGCAGCGTCTCTTTCAAGGTAAAAATAACTGATACCTCCGGGAGAGAAATAACTCAGTAATGATCCAGAAAAAAATGTGTATGGTGGGTGCATTCGCCACCGGAAAAACGAGTTTAGTCTCACGTTTTGTTAAAAGTATTTACTCTGATACTTATCAAACAACTGTTGGAGTAAAAATTGATAAAAAATCACTCAATATTGGAGGGAAAGAATTAAATCTCATTCTTTGGGATCTTTATGGAGAAGACGAATTTCAAAAAGTTCGGATGTCCTACCTGCGGGGTTCGTCAGGCTATTTCCTGGTAGCTGATGGAACCCGCCGTACTACCTTAGATAAAGCTTTTACACTTCAAAAAAGAGTAGAAGATACGATTGGCACCCTTCCCTTCATTTTGGTACTCAACAAATGGGATTTGACGGAGGAATGGGATATTGATGATACGGCAATGGACGAAATAGTAGAAAGAGGTTGGCTAGTCGTTAAAAGCAGCGCAAAAACAGGTTTAGGTGTAGAAGAAGCTTTTCTAACGCTTGCGAAGAAAATGATAGAGGCATAGATGCTTGACCTCCCTTCGCCAATTCTGAATTATATTCACACTTTGGCTGTTGAAAATCGTTCTCCAGCCTATCTCCTGGTAGAAAAAGATGGTCGCTTGTCAGATTGGGGTGGGAAACTGGAAGCCTATGGAGTGAATGATTTGCAAAAAGGAGAATATATCGGGAAACAAGTCTTTTTTCTAGAAGGTCTTTTTCCCCTGAACGGTTCTCCTATCTGTATCCCTTGCATGAAAACGGAATATGGACTTTCCGCAGATGTCCATCTTGTACCTGGAGAAGAGAGAGACTGGGTATTGCTATTAGATGCAACTTTGGAAGAAAGCCAGCACCGTCTGATGCAACAACAAGGAAACGAATTGAACCTTTTGCGAGAGGAACACTGGAAAATATTAAATCAATATTTTGGAAAGGACATTACCCAATTGCCACAAGCAGTTCTAACCTTTCAAGACAGAGGAGAACGACGGGATGTTACTATTCTTTCCATCCATATTTGTGGACTCACTTCTTACAGTGAAAATAACCCTCCCGAAGTGGTTTTTAAAACATTAAATTTATGTATCCCTATTATGATACAGATACTTATTGATGAAGCTGGGATAGTCAATAAAATAACTGGAGATGTAATAACGGCTTTCTTCGGGGTTATTGCCTCAACGGGATGTCCTAAAAATCAGGCAATAAAAGCTGCACGAGACATAATTGAGGCCATTGCAGAGATAGGTGAAGCGAGGAAAGGCGAGCTTGGTTTAACTCTCGAAATCGCTATTGGTATCGCTTCGGGGCCCGTTACTTTCGGTATTTTGGGTAGCAAAGGTAGCAGAATGTTCACTGCTATTGGCTACTATGTTAATTTAGCAGCTTGCTTGGAAAGTCAGGCACGTCCCAGCGAGATTCTCATCGACGAAAATACATTTCAAGAGCTTGATGAGATGAAAAAATATTTTTTAGAAAATTTCCTTCTATTGAAAGGAATTGTTGAACCTATACGAACTTATTCTTGCCTGGTAAAATAATGAAAGAATCTATTACAAACGAGCTTTTTGCCGCCCTGAATATTGTAATTTTAGAACGCCTGGATAATGGATTTTTTACAATAGTTGGGACGATGCCGGATTGGTTTAATAATTTCTATGTAAATACTACGCAGGAACCGGATAGATTAAATTTGGGTCAGCAATTTCCTTTTCTGGATAACTTTCTCATTGATGCTGAAAATTTCTGGGAAGAAAAGGGTACAGAACCCCTAAAATCCGGGCTGTGGACTGAAATTAATATATTGGGAAACGAATGCCATCTAGAGGCATCAGCCGTTTGTCTGGAAGATAAGAAAATACTCTTGATTGAGTGTTTGGGATTTGCTTATGAAGAAAAACAGTCTCTGATCCAGAAAGCTAGACAAAATAATCTAACTTATCAACATCTTATTAAAGAAATACAAAAAAAAGAAATTTTACTTCACTGCTTTGTACACGACATAGCAGGACAACTAACGGGACTTAACTGCTGCTTTGCACTTCTTGCTTTAGACAATTTGACACCAAAAGGCAGAGAACGCCTAGAAATCGGGAGGAAGCAATGTACCAAGCAAGAGATGTTGATTCAGGAAATATTGAAGGCATTTTCTGCCGAGGTAAAATCACTAGAGGCTTTTTCACTCGATCCTGCTCACGCTCCAGATGCAATGATTTGTGCAGTGGAAGTGGTGGATGCTTTATTACCAACTTTTACATTCCATAAAATGCAGTTGCAATTGGCTGCTGACATTAATAGCTCGAAAGATTGGAAGGTAGTTGGGGAAAACTCGCGTTTGGAGAGAGTTCTTTTTAACTTAGTAGAAAATGCTCTTAGACATAGTCCATCTGGTTCTACTGTGACAGTTAATCTCCAAGAAGATGGAGAATTTATTTTGGTGAGTGTGGACGATGAGGGTTTTGGTGTACCGCCGGAGCTTTCAAAAAATTTGTTTCAAAAATTTTCTCAAGGTACAGAGAAAGCTGGCAAAGCCGGTTTAGGACTTTATTTTTGTCGGATTACGGTTGAACGCTGGGGTGGCAGTATTGGTTATTCACCCCGTAGTGAACGAGGTTCCCGATTTTGGTTCCGGCTCCCTAGACCCATTGTGCAATCATAGATTTGGATTTTAACTATCTACAAAATTTTTCGGTCGGAGAAGTTGGATGGTTCATTGCTATGAACTAAGAACTATCAAGAGCCTACGTTTATTGACACCTACCTACGTAGTATTGATTACGGTAAAAAGCGATCGCTCTTAGTTTTTTGCATTCAAAGTGATTTCAATCTGGCAGCAATATCGTAAAATCTGAGTGAGCTCGTGCGGGAGAAAGCGTAAAATGGACAGTCGAGTGTACGAATTTGACCAGACGCAGAACCAGCTGATTCGGGATCTTGCTCAGAAAATGCGCTTTGTTAGCTACTTTCTGATCGCTTTAGGGGTGCTTCTGGTTATAGATGGGATTGTCAGTATCGCAAAAGGTGAAATTGGCGGCATTATCACTGGCGTTGTTCAAATCTTCATTGGTTTATGGACAAGTAAAGCAGCCTCTTCTTTCCAGCTTATTGTCGATACTCAGGGAAGCGATATGGAAAATTTGATTGGTGCCCTTGGGGAACTTAGAAAACTTTATACACTCCAATACTGGTTGATATTGATAGCGGTCTTCTTTGTTGCTGTTGCACTAATTATGACAGTGATTTTTGGAACATTCCAAGTCACTCGATGACAGACGGTTGAGCGTTTCTTGGGATGGGAAATAAGTTCAGAAATAGGCAATATATCGCTTTTTACACCTATTTTTGAATCTTTAATTCTTAATTCCTCGCTCGCCATAGCGCAGTAGCCTTTCCAAAGTTGCCAAACGGTTATCCCAAACTTGAACTTGGTAGGGCTGCTCTATACCTTCCTGTTTCATCCATTGATTGAACTGAAATTTAAAAGCTTGGAGTGAAATTTTCGCCTTTGCCAGATTATTCGCAGAAGGATTCGCAGCCAGCTGATTCAGTGTATTTGAGAGAGCCTCTGATTGTTTGCGCCATTCCGAGAGTGCTGGTTCCTTAATCCCAAACTGGTTAGTTTCTAAAAGAAAATCCCATTCTTTTTGGAGTGCCGCGTAACGAGTCGCAGCGGCTAGGAAAGGTTGGCGATAAGGCAATGGTTCTGTGGATGATTTTATTTCCCTCCCCTGAGTGCGGCGGAAGATTCCTTGCAGATTTTCGTTGAGATTTTCGGCGGCAAATAGAGCGTAACCGCTGGCAGGAAAATTCCGCAGCGCTTGTATTTGATCGATTGCCACAACATCTGGCAGATTCAGTAAACGAATCGAGGGCAAAACTAGAGTTGAACCCAGTAGAGCCTGAGTAAGTAAAGGCTGTGCCAAACTCTGGAGTTTGTTAGTATCTAAAGCGTAAGTCATCGGCACTAGCAAATCTACATCTCCGCGCTGCGCCCAGACTTCCCAATGTTGTTGTAGTTTTTGCAAGCGCTCAGTTTCAGGAAAAGGAAACACTGCCGCTGACACAATCAGGTTCGGTTTTAAGGCGCGTAGGCTTTTCGATGCATCTGCTACAAAACTGTTAATGGCATTGGTGCGAAATTGCGTCCACTTTTGCCATAAATTGCGGTCTTTCGGCGAAATCTTTGCCGGATCGACCCCGTGTAACTGCTGAAATTGCTGACGAGCCGCTGTACCGTAGCCAAAAGCATAACCCGCGCGGGGATCTTGAAAAGGATAGCGAATGTAATCGAACTGAATGCCATCCACTTGATAGTTTGTGGCAATTTCCCCCAACATCTGTATTAAGTAGCGCCGTACCTCCGGATTCGCCGGATCGAGAAACGTTTTTCCCGAACCCAAGTGGAATAAACGCCCCCGGTTATCGTAGCCTGCCCAGGTGGGATGCAGATCGAGTACCGGGCCGGGATACTCTTTCGGAAGCTTGACTAAGGTGTTATGACGCTGGTTGCCGACGGCGAAAATCCACACCCAGGCGTGCAACTCCATGCCGCGCTCATGAGCGAGTTTGACTGCGCTAGCTAGGGGGTCCCAGCCGCGTACCAAGGGATTCTGAATCTGAGCGACGCGACTGGGATAAATGGGATATCCCGCATTGACTGTTTCAAAAAAGACCGTGTTAAACCCTGACGCTGCTAGTCGGTCGAAAATTTTTGCTAATTTTTGCTCCGAACCAGCGCTGACAATGGTACCCCGATCTAACCACATCGCCCGAATTTCTGACTGTCCTTGGGGTCGGTCGGTGGGATAGTTGTCCCAGAGAGTTCGTCGCGCCTGGAGCCATTGCTGTCGGGCAGCGCTGTAGTCTTTTTGGTCAACTAGCTGAAGAAATTTTTGCAACCCTGTCCGGGCAGTTTTGAGTGCTGATTCCTGATTAGAGCGTGAAGAAGTTTGAGCGATGAGCTTGGTTTGGGTTGAGGAATTATTTCCGTTTGCCGTTCCCACCTTGTTCGTGGCGTTGGCAGTTAACATTGCACTCTCAAAGCGTCCGATGAGCGCTTCCAACTCCTGGCGCATGGCGGTTGCTTGTCCGCTTGTGATGAGCTGGGAGCTTGGTTTTACTTCGAGTCCAGGTGGAGCCACTAAACCATCGGCGTTGACGTCTGCGGCTTGGGTTGCTGGGGCAGGAGGGAAAAGGATAGGGGTTCCCGACTGGGTGCGGGAAGCGGCAGGCGTCCGATCTGCCGCAGTCCCTGGAGAAACGGAATTCGTTGAATTTGGCTGCCCGTTTGGCGGGCGTGGTGTGGCAGCCGCAGTGGTTCCGGCTGGGGAGGAACACTGCTGGGGCGCATTGGTTGGTGCATTTTTGGCTGTTCTCACTCCCCCGTAGCGGTTCAGGGATGCCCGCAACCATGCACTATCCAGGTTTGGGCTAGAGGCAGTATCGACGCCCCAACGCCAGCCCAGAAAGACCGAGCGATCGGTGGTTACGACCGCCGGTGGATTCTCAACCGACTTCCAGACAGCAGCGGTTTGACTGGTCAATCCAGCGGGAATGATTACACCCCCCTGGGCGGTTCCGGCAAGTCCGTTCTGTTGCACCCAACCCTGATTTTTAGCGGGTGCGGGTGCCAAGGTGGAGGGGCTTTGTAAACCGAATCCCCAGTAAGCGCCAAAGAGCGATCGCAATTGCGATCGCACGTTCGCTTGGGAAAGAGTGCCTAAAGGCCCCGTGGCGATCGCTCGCCCGCCTTTACCCATCCATTCTTGGATTGCTTGTACCTGTACGGCACTTAGGGTTTCAACATTTGGTAAAAATAAA
This sequence comes from Coleofasciculus sp. FACHB-712, assembly GCF_014695635.1. Lineage (NCBI taxonomy): Bacteria > Bacillati > Cyanobacteriota > Cyanophyceae > Coleofasciculales > Coleofasciculaceae > Coleofasciculus > Coleofasciculus sp. FACHB-712. The sequence goes on from NZ_JACJOQ010000389.1 coordinate 14,115, forward strand.
ACCTGCGTCCCTGCTAAATCTGCCGCCTGCCGGACTTGTTGTAAATCCACCACACAGTAGGCAACACCACTTAGTCCCAGGCGGGTTGTAATCCCCTCCCATTGGTTGGCATTGTCCTGGGTTTTCACGACTCCCAGTACACCCGGTGCGGCACCGGCAGGAAAAGAATTAAAAAATAAACAGGAAAAATTTACAACTAAAAATACCCAATTCCAAGCCTGAGATTTTTCCTTTCCCTGGCGTTCCCGCTTCAAACCAAAACCACTCCTCAACACAAGCTGCTCCTGAAATAGCTGTTAGCGATTAGCTTTTCATCCTTAGCCATCAGTTATCAGTCATTACCCACAAACTAACGACTCATGACGAATCACCAATGACTTCTTTTAACAGCCAAGGGCTAATCGCTCATTCTAAGCAACGACCTCAGTTAGTCGCAACAAACTAATGACGAATGGCTAAGGACAAATCACAATGACCTTTTGACAGCGAACCGCTGGTTCTAAGCAACGACTTCGTTCACTGGAAAGCGGTCAATTAGATGAATTGCCCGATAGGCATTGCGCTGTAACGAATCTGAAATGTGAGGCACATGAGGAATTTGAGATAAGAAATCCACCGTCCGTCGCAATACTCGGACGACATCCCCTTCATCTAAGCTGGTGTTAGAGCAGAGTTGATCCCATTGAACCCCTAACGCCCACTGTTCCACCAAACCTGTTAAGTCATATTCCATCCAGACTGGTAGCGCTACGCGATACCGCCGCTGTAGCTGGAAGAGGTTGCGCCGCAAGCCCCGCAAACCTCCCAAAGCTTCGTCCATCTCAGCCGGTGCATCGTAGTGCGTCCAGCTATCCGGTCGCATCGTTTCGGTCACAAAGGAGGCACAAGCAGCGGCTAAGTGGTGGGGATCTAACTCGTCGAGTTTACCCGACATCAGGGCTAAAGCCATCCACAGCTCGTTGTCACCCCGAATCGCAGCAGCGGCTTCTCCTAAGGGTGTCGGCATCACGCCCTCTAGCCCGCCCATGCGTTGCAAAATTTCAATCAAGTCCATAAATTCTTCCCAGTGGCGTGCCAGGCTGTCTTGGAACAAGCTCTGAAGCTGGGAAATTTGGTCTAGTAATCCCTCTCGGCGCTGCTGGCGCTTGAGGAGGGCAGCGGGATTGCCCCATTGATGGGCAGGGTGATTTTGCAGTTGCGCTTCCACTGCGGCTACTTGCTGCTGTTGCGCGACCACTTCTGGGGCGGTATCTTCTTCGAGATCCGCGTCCGGACGACCGCAAGCGTCGTTCCGACAAGCCCAGCCAATTTGACGGGCAATGACCTCTGTGGATTCGGTGCCCTTTTTGCAATGACCGGGTTTTATCGGCATTTCCGGCGGGGGCTGTACGGATTTAACATTGGACACGCGGGGTAATTGGCTGCAAGCGACGACATCGGCAGCAGTGACTACATACCAGCGGTTATCTGCACCTAAGCAAATTAGATAGGGCGATTGACCGGAACCGCGTGTTTTGGTGACTAAGACAGCGGGTACAGGAGAAGACACCGGAATGTGTTTCCCTTTTAAACTCAGCAGCGTACCGGGTTCTACAGAAGCGATCGCCATCGCAATTTCTCGCGATCGCTCGGCTTCGGCTTGGGTTTGTAAAATTTTCAGTAATCGCCGTTCTTCTCTAAGACGTTCCTGAAGCTTTTCATACTGTTGCAGGCTCTTATCGTCTACTGATGCCAGATCCGCTTCGATTTTTGCCAGTTCCTCGGATAAGTCAGCGATCGCTTTCCGAGTGGGTTCGAGATGCACAGTCGCCAAATACTGCCCGAAGCTGCGTTCTACTAACTCTCTCGCTTCTTCCAGACTATGAGTTTGCAGCAAGTTCAAAACCATGCCGTAGCTGGGGGTAAACTGGCTCACCAATGGGTCAGGCCCGTTGGTTGCCAAATAAGCCGCTTCCTTTGAGCCTTCAAAAGGCGTCTGCAAGGTCACTACATGACCCGTGGTGTCCATCCCCCGACGTCCGGCACGACCCGACATTTGCATAAATTCGCTGGGCGTCAGCAGTCGGTGTCCCCGGTCGGTGCGTTTGGAAAGGCTAGAAACCACGGTTGTTCGCGCAGGCATATTAATCCCCGCAGCCAGGGTTTCGGTGGCAAATACGACTTTTACCAAGCCCTCCTGGAACAATTCTTCGACCAGACCTTTCCATGCTGGTAAAATTCCGGCGTGGTGAGAGGAAATCCCGCGCAGCAACGGTTCAACCCCGCCGCTACGGGCTGCTTCTGGATTGTGGGCTAAAAATGTTTCAACTTTCTGTTTTAAAATTTTTGCTTCTTGTTCGTTTACCAGCGTCACTTCCCGCAATTCATCCACCGCCTTGTCACAACCCCGGCGGCTGAAGATAAAGTAAATCGCTGGCAGCATATCCCGTTTCCACAAATGGCTCAGGACATAAACTAAACTTGGGCTGTCTTGCTTTTTGCCTTTTTCTTTGGTTTGTGGGCGCTTGGGCTTGAGTCGCGGATTTATTTTTTTTTGGGAGTCATCAAGCAGGGGAAACAGTCCTTTGGGATTGCAGAAATGAAACTGCAAGGGAACGGGACGAAAATCGGAGTAGATGAGCTTGGTGGGACCATGAACCCGATTTAACCAGTCGGTGAGTTGATCGCTGTTGGCGACCGTTGCCGAAAGCGCGACCAGCTGAATTTCGTGGGGACAATAAATAATGGATTCTTCCCAAACCGTGCCCCGCTGTCGGTCGTTCATGTAGTGGCATTCATCTAGCACCACGGCTTCTACACCCGTGAGGGAGGTGCCGACTTCGCCGATGCGGGTGCCATAGAGCATATTCCGGAAAATTTCCGTGGTCATCACTAAGACTGGAGCATCCCGGTTGATGGACGTATCGCCGGTCAATAACCCTACCCGGTCAGCCCCAAAGCGATCGCGGAAGTCCCGTAATTTCTGGTTTGATAGCGCTTTCAGGGGTGTAGTGTAAAATACCCGCTTTCCGCGACTCAGGGCGCGGTAAATGGCGTATTCCCCAATCAGCGTTTTTCCCGACCCGGTAGGGGCACACACAACGACCGAGCAATCGGCATTTAACGCAGCGATCGCTTCCTGCTGAAACCGATCCAGTTCAAAGGGAAATAAGGTCTTGAGGTCTAGCTCTGGTATGGTAGTGGGCACGGTACGGTCAAATAGTTCCATTAAAAAATTGCAAACAGAATTCAGCCAAATCTCGCCATCAACTGTCTTCTTGTGCTTCCTTTAATTCTAAAGGACTTCCCAGGAATAAATTATCTTAACAATGGCTCTAGGGACGCGGTATTTAATGGCTCCCGACGATGGCACATCGCTATTTTTTTTGGAATTCCTTTCAGTGCAAATTAGCACCCAATCGGCGGGATGCACCAGATTACCGAATTATCGATTTCGATAATGACGCTTGCCCTGAGAATCGTGACGCTATTTGCTTTTCTAGGTGCCATTTCCCGAAGCTAGTCTCTCAAGTCACTTGAAACCGCTTTACGAAACTTCAAGTTTATTCGTAGCGGCAGAATAATAGAGCAATTGTCACTATAATAAATAATATAGCTAAAATTCATGGAAAATATCGAGCGAAAAGCCTGAATTATCGCCAATACCTGTCTGTTTCTATTTAAATCTTTCTTCTGCTTTCTCTGGCAAATTTGACGCTTTTTAAATATTTTCTGAAAAGCCTCTCGATCGCGATCTAAGTTAGCCTTTTTCCATCGTCGGCAATTCCCACATCTTCTGATGAAAAGGAACTGTAGGGTAGAGGATGTAACGAGCGATACAGCGATTGCCAGCAGAGCTACGGCTATGCGAAATTGCGATCGCTCAAAAAGATGAAATCTAAAATCATCCTTTTGGCGGATAGATAAAAGCTGCGTTTAATCCTGACCCAGGCAACTGGAATGGGAAGAAATGGGTATCCACTTCTCAAAAAAGGCAGAAGTCGGATTCAAGATGATAGGCAAGAATTTTTATCGGTACTGATTCAGCAGTCAATTTGCCGTGTTGGGTTTCGTACCTCACCCCTCCACGCCCCCCAACCGACAAAATGACACCGACAAAATGACATAGTTGAATTCGGTTCTCCTACTAACTGAATTGGTTTTCTAGTACCCAGTCCGAATGGGCGGGTTCCAAACCCCCCCAAACAGCCCTCAGTCCCTTATTTATCCTTCCTAAACGTCGGTGCCACAAGCCAACGGACACTACCCTGCCAGCATGACGGTGACGGATACCGCTCACCGAAAAATTTCCGATGGAAACCGGATCATCTATCAGCGATTGAAACAGGCGCTGAGTCTTAGTTTGCGTCGCCAAATTTTTGTGGCGGTATGCGACGACCTCACCCTGAGAAATCGTCTGGCTGCCCGATTACACGCAGAATTGGCGATTTCGGAAGACGGAAGAAGAAACAAGTCCAATCGCACTCATTCGTCTTTCCTGCCGAATCCTGGCTCCTTCCAAGGCTACCCCCGACTGGTTAGCCTGAACTTAAACTTGAGCCAGCCGCATCCCATCGCTCAGATCAATCGCTGGTTAGCCAAACACCCACCCCCTGACAACAACCCACCCGGATTTCAAATTTTGGGAGTGGAACTATTAACCAAGCAGCCAGCAACGGTACAGGGATTATTTCTGCGCTCTCTCAGGGGAATTGAGCGCAGTTTGCCGCGCTTAGAATCTAGCTTGTTGCTGTGGATGCCTCGCCCTTGGTTCCGGGCGATTCAGCAGTCGGCACCTGAGTTTTGGCGGTGTCACACCGGCTTATTTGAGTTTGAAGGGGAACCCACGCCTGTATCAGAAGAGACGTGGTATCCGTCTCTACAATTCTCAGCGCCCCGCGAACAAGCGGCTGAGCAAGAGACGGCTGTACCTCAAGAAAATCTGTGGCACATTCTGAACCGCGACTTCGCGAAATATAGCGAAACCCGTTCGGAAAATCCAGTTTCAGGCAATGATTCTGGTAAGGAAGAGGTAGAAGCGACGCCTCCGGGAGACGAATCTCAGCATCCGGCGACAAGTTCGCCAACTGATGCTTCTCCCCTACAGGAATCAGAAGAAAAGAGCGATGAATCAGCATTCATTCATCCTTCCCAATCTGAAGCCCCTCATCAGGTGATTGAGAATTTGCTTCAGGTGCAATCGTTGCAGGAAATTGCTCAATTACAGCAGCAATCCTGTCCGCCAGAGGCACTTGCTGAAGCTTATCTGAGGCTGGGGAATCATTACCGCGATCTGATTGAACTCGAACAATCAAATACCTCGCAAGAAAACCTGATCGTTGCCATCCAAGCTTACGAACAGGCATTGAGTTGGCTAGAGGCAGATTCGCCGCTGGTACCGGATACCCTTAATGACTTGGGCAATCTCTACTGGATGCTAGCTCGCTATCCAAGCAAAGTCGAGGAGATGCTTGTCTATCTGGAGCAAGGGATTCAAGCGTATCAAACCGCTTTAACCACCTTCAATCCCGATGAAGCGCCCCACACCTATGCCATGATTCAAAATAATTTGGGGGCGGCATACGGAGAAGTGGCTCGTTATCGAGATGCTGCCGAGAACTTGCAATACTCGATTGGCGCTTATCAGGAAGCTTTGCGCTATCGTCCTTCCCAGATGGAGCCGCTCAAATATGCGGCGACGCACAATAATTTGGGTACGGCTTACTGGCATTTAGCACAGCAGCAGCAGCCGGTGACAAACTTGCAACAAGCGATCGCATCTTATACAGAAGCGCTGTTGTATTACAATCCAGAGCAAGAGTCGCTTAGCTGGGCAATGCTGCAAAACAACATTGGCACCGCCTACTGGAATCTCGCCCAGTACGAACAACCCGCAACCTATTTAAAACTTGCTATCGACGCTTACTTGAATGGACTAAAATATCGGACGCCGGATGTAGTCCCGGCAGCTTGCGCGGCGACGCAGAATAATTTGGGTACGGCTTACTGGCATTTGGCAAGCCAGATAGAAACGAAGGTGGAGGCACGACAGGAATATTTGCAGTCGTGTATTACAGCCTATGAAACTGCGATCGCGCTTGTCCATCGGCTGAGCCAAAACACTCCCCCAGTGCCGGTTACGTTTGATGCCTCTGCCACCTACAATAATTTGGGGCTGGCTCACTACCAGATGGCGACGGATAAGCAGTTCGCTTTGGCTCAGGGTTCCCTGTTAGAGCATCTAGAGGCAGCGTTACACAACCATTTACAAGCGTTGCGGGGCTTTAGCGCTCAACCCGATGCCTACGAATCTACTTTGTCTTATGTTGTGCAGACAATCCGGGCGTTTTTCCGCGAACGTGGCTTACAAGGTCAAAATCTCGCCCTTTCTAAGGTTCCGGGTAAGCTGTTGCCAGAATTACTGCGGCGGTTGTAATTTTCCAATGCACTGAATCAATCTGCTTGTGTAGAAATCGCAATCCATTTGAGCTGTGAGACGTTAGCCCTTCAGATCCTCGACTTCAAGAGAAGTCGGGGATTTCTTCTTTGGAAATCATTTAGCAGTGCTAGAGCTTGGAATCTAAAGCAAAATCGCGATCTTGCTAACGAAAAATTATTTTCATTTATTCCAAGATATTGAAGAAAATGAAGCTTTCCCTGACTCCTGCTACACTATTGTGGGGAATGAAGCTATGAAATATTTTCTGGAGGCTGAATTAGTTGCTGACTTGTTAATAATGACTTTCAAAAGTTTTAATGAGTTATTAATTGCCTAAAGCTAATTGAAACCATTTTTATAAATGGTTGAAGCCAGTTTATTCTTCTTAGTGGGGGCACTGCCATGCCGTGTCCCTAGCGTTCCCTCCATCAATTTGCCGTCACCCAATATCCCTAAATCTATACCGTGCAGAACATACCTCAAGATGATTCACCGAATGTTCCTGTCCAAAGAAATTGGTATTTAGTGACATTAACTCAGGTGTCGAAGCGTGAATTATTTTGCAAGCAAATTTTACACGCGATAGAACAAGAAAAGCTACAAGATGTGATTTTAAGAGTGGAAATGCCAAAAGAATCTGTATATCAGAATTTGGTATTGCTGGAGACGACGAGTTTTAAAGCTCTACGCGATCGCTTGCGACAGCTAGACTACGATCCCAAAATTTCGCCTAAACCCTTAACTTCCGAGCAAGTTAACCGGATGTTGGGCTTATAAAAAAGCAGTAGGGGCAGGAAAACAATCCTGCCCCTACGTTTATGGATTAGCGGAGAAAATCGGTAACTTTAACGACCGGAAACGGCTAAAGCGCCAGCGATCGCGGAAACGATTCCAGACACAGTTGCCGTACCAAACAGCCACCAAGCGGCAGAGGCAGCAGCTTTGCGAGTTTCTTCTGCCTGCCGCTGCGCTTGATACTTCACTTCGTCTAAGCGGCGTTGCGCTTCCTGTTGGAGGCGATCCACCCGTTGCAGGACGCTGTTGCGTGCGCCTTCAATTTGATCGACGAGCCGGTTAGCATCTTCCTCGGAGATGTCCTCGCGGGAAGACATGATGGCAACCAGAGTATTGCGATCGAAATGGGAGAGGCGATCGCGCAAGGCATCAAACCCAGCTTGCGGATCGTCAAACAACTTGCGAACATCTTTCTTGATGCTGTCATAGTTGAGTTCTGGGCGATCCAGCGAGTTGAGGTAGTTGCGAATTTGAGCAAAAATCCCGTCAATCGTCTGTTGAATTCGCCGTTGAATGCTGCGAATTTGCTCCACAAATTGATCGCGTACCGAGAGGACTTGATCCACAATTCGGGCAGCTTCTTCCTCAGAGATATCCTGCCGTTGCGACAGCAGAGAGATCATCGTGTCGCGGTCGATGTGAGATAGGCGATCGGTCAGACTCTCAACTCCGGTGCGCGGATCGTGCAGCAACAACTGCAAATCGCGCTTAATTGCTTCTGGGTTGAGTTCGTCTTTGCCAGTATTCCGCAGGTAGTCTTGTAGCGTGCTTTGGAAATCTTGGATTTGTGCCTGCGTCCGGGTGGCAAGGCGACGAGGCGCTCTGACGATGTTTTTGATCGTACCCTGCACCTGATCGATGACCTGATTTACTTGCTCTTCGCTTAGGTCTTGCCGTTGACTCAGTAGCTTCACCAGGGTATCGCGGTCTACTTGAGATAGCCGTTGCCGCAGTGCCGTCGCACCTTCTCTGGGATCGGAGAGCAGCCTGGTCAAATCCCGCTGGATGCCTTCGGGATTCAGTTCGTCTTTACCAGTGTTCCGCAGGTAATCTGCTAGAGCCGTGCTGGTTTTGTCTACCTGCTCTTTGGCTTTATCTACGACCATTTGCGGTGCTTGGACAACGCTGCTCCAAGAATGTTGCACCTGATCGATGATTTGATTTACCTGGTCCTCGCTCAAGTCTTGTCGCTGACTCAGTAGCTGAACTAAGGTATCGCGGTCAAAGCGAGAAGCTCTCGACCGAAGAGCCCACATTCCTGCCTGCGGGTCGTTCAGGAGAGTTTTGATATCTCGCTGGATGCCTTCAGGATTCAGTTCGTCTTTGCCAGTGTTCCGCAGATAGGACTCTAAATTGACCCACACTGCCTCGGTTTCCGATTGAATTCGGTCTCGGAGGGCTTGGGATTCGATCAGCACCCGATCGCGTGATTGTTCTAAATTCGTAGCGATCGCGTCAGCTTCTGTCTCGCCGATGTCTTCGCGTCCCCGCAGCAATTGCATCAAGGCATAGCGATCGTACAAAGCAAGACGACGCTCAAGGGTGTCATGGTCGGCATCTGCGTCTTCTAGCACCTTTTTGAAATTGTCGTTAACGCCTTCTGCGCTCAGTTCTGTCTTGGGTGCTGTTCGGATATAATCTTCAACTCGGCGGCGCAGGTCTTGCGTCCTTTCTTCTTCTTCAGCTGCCCGCACTGTCACCAAAACTTCTTGCCGGATGCCTTCCAATTGATCGGAAATGTCGTTGATTTTGTCTTGGGTAAAGACGCCCCGTTGTTGCAACAGGTTGGCAAAATATGACTTGTCTAGTTGCTCCAATTCCCGGCGAATTGTCCCCGGATCTCCTTGGGGGTCGTAGATGACTTCTTTGAATTCCCGGTTAAGTCCTGGTCGGGTAATCTGCCAGGAGTACGTGTTGAGCAGGTAGTTGTCTACATCTGCTCGAATGGTGCTGTAGGGGAGTTCTGGTTTAACTCCTGCTTGAGTTGCTAGTTTGTCGGTTTGCTCGGTTACTTTGTCTTTAGCTTTCGAGAGGGAACTTAAGATGGTTTGCACATCTAAATCTGAGAGATCTGTGCGTCCCATTGCTAATCCCATCAGGGTCGTTAAACCCTGCTGAACGCTTAGCTGAATTGGACCAGGAGCTGCGTCGTCGGCTGCTTTTTGATCGGCTTTTTTAGAGTCGCGCGTCTCTGCAATCAGCTGGTCGAGTTTGGCGTTGATATCATCTGACTTTACTTGACCCGGTTGTGCAGACTTGAGATAGTTGAGCAGTTCGCCCATCCGATCGGTTTGTTGTTCTCGCGATCCCACGGCTTGCCGCCACACGCCTTCAAGTTGGTCTACGATGCGGTTAATGTCTCGTTTCGAGAGGTCTGTGCGATCGCTCACCAAATTTACAAATGTTTGGCGGTCGATGTTGCGAAGATTATCGGTGTTAGCGATCGCTTTTAGTTGCGGGTCGTTGAGCAATCTTTCAAATTCACCCCGAATCTTTTGTATATCGAGTTCAGGGGGACGCAAGGACCCTAAATAATCCTCCAGCGTCTCGCGGATGCTGGCAGGATCGATTCCCGATCCCAGTTCTCGCCGCACGGCTGCTGCTGCTGCCTCTGCGGTTGACACAACTTGATTATTCACAGCTTGTGCGCCGATTGCTGCGGTTGCTGTGCCGACAATTGCTTGGAAGCCGCTGGTTGCAGTATTAACAACTGAACCCACTAACGATCCCACTGTCGTTGAACTTACCCAAAATAGCAGGCAGAAGTAGGTTGCCCAAATTACCAGACCGATAATGGCACCCAAGCCGCCACTGCTAATCAAGCTCAGTTTCACTGCCAGGAAACACGCGATCGCTAACGCAATGGTGACTGTCACCAGCGTCCAAATTCCGACTGCTGTCCCTATTTTGCGAATTGTCCCTCCCAAACTTCCAGATTCATCCCGATCGGAATCTGAATCTGATTGATGACCCAAGTAAGAGATCCCGGCGGCGACTGAGAGGTTGGTTAACAATAATTGCAACGCAAAAGCTAACACTATCCCAGAAATCAGCGCTACAAAAAATTGAGGCCCTGAAAAGACAAGTGCCGCTTCTTCTGGAGTATTCACCGTTGGATCGACTGGTGTAACTTGAGCGAGCCAAAATAGGGTTTTGTACATTCCCATGAGTATTCCCGTACTCTCAAACATGATATTTTCTTCCTCAAAGCAAATCCCGCGCAAATTATAAATTAAGGTATGTTGAGTGGTCAAAATCTGCAAAAAAGACCACACTCTGAAACACCCGTTTGTCAAAAAAACGAGTGATTATCTTTCTGGTTTCTTTGTACTCATCTACTTAAGTAGTTACTCTGTATGTATCGCCTAACTCCTCTCTGTACGCCAGAATCGTCGAATCGGTCACTACAAAGCATCCTCCTGAGGTCTGAAATGTATACCTGTGGCAGGATGGAGAGAGTAAGGGAGTAAGCCGCGAGCAATAAAACTACATTTGCAGACCTTTTCCTAAAACACGCTGCTGCTTCTTTCCCTAAGCACCATTATCTAGGCGATCTGCTCCGAAACCATGACGTACAGTTTAACTTAAGGAGTGGAGCAATAACCTTTAATGAAAGTTTATCTTCTATCCAAATTTTAGGAACTGAATCAGAAGCTAGAGATACTTAGCTCAGGGCTTAGACTGAACGAACAAAATAATATATCAGATGCTTTTATGCAAGCCCCTATCGGTGTAAAATCGTTAAATATCTGAGAAAACACCAGGAATTCATTGTTACAGGATTGTTTCTGATTCGTGAAGTAACCGCCCATTTTCTGAGATTTTTTTGAGAGAAGGTGCAAACGGAGCTTGCAAAAGTAACAGGTATTCTCCATATCTTTAGAACTATAATGCTTGATTCATTCTTATCATAAATATCAAATTTAAATGCAATATGGTCATTAAGTATAATTCCCTTAAAAGGTATAACTTAATTTTTAAGCTAATTATCCAATATTGCCAGCACCTATATTATCAGTTATTTCGATTTGGTAATTTTAGTAGATGTATTGAAATTTTCAATTGTATTTGTAAATAAAGATTTAACTCTTGTTAGTTTTGATGGTTATAAACGTCAAAATTAACTGATAACCTTGGAACTTAACGAACATTTTAATATCAAAGGAATAATTTTATATTACTTGAAGTAAAAGCTGGTGAGGGGTAATACGGTTTGGTTAGAAAAAGAACGTGAAAAAGTGATATGTCTCTATATCTATAGCGTTTCTCAGATGGCTTGAACATATTGTGGTTCTCATGTTCGGTAGCAGATTTTTGATTGCCATTCCCGTGCCGATGTATCTCGTACCAATTCTCTGTAAAGATGCGCTTAATAATAGAATAATAGAGCTTCAGTGGCAGGCGAGCGATCGGGTGAAGTGGAGTGAGGACTTTGTGGGAGGCATCTCGATGGCAAGCTGTTGACGAGCGCATCGGACTAGTTAGTGCTTGCCAGCCTGTTTTCAGCGTTTGCCTTTGCTCGTTTGCGATCGCTCTTGACACGCAAGACACTATCTATTTATTAAGCGCATCTTTAAAAAGAATTGGTATGACCTCTTTTTTCCTCAGCCCTTTTTTCCTCACCTCTCAGTCCTCAGTCCTCACCTCTCAGCCCTCAGTCATCTCTCCTCCCTTCTCTTACCAAGGGTTGCCAATCAACGTGAAAGCTGCCCAGTAGAAAGGATGCTCAAGACTTCTATTTCCCAGTCCAGCCATTGAGGGTGGCAAGGGAAAGCTGCCATTGAGGGTGCGGAGTTGACCTCCCTCTAAGCGCACTTTGCCGTTGAGCATTGCCACCTGTGCCTGACGCACCGCCTCCGCCTTGATGGGCGCTTTTTTCAATTGTTCGTAGAACTCTGTCATCAACCCCAAAGTCCCTTCATCGCTGACGTACCAGAGACTCGCTAGGGCTGACTTGACGCCTGCCTGCACTGATAACCCGGCAAAGCCTAATTCTGCCTGTTCATCTCCCAAGGCTGTGCGACAGGCACTTAGCACCAGCAATTCTACAGGAGGGTCATTCCAACCTAACTCCCGCAGCTGATCCAATCTCAGCTTGGTGTCCCACAGCTGAATATAGGAATTGCTCGGGTTCCCTGACTTAAATTCCCCATGCGTGCCTAGGTGAACAATTCCGAAAGGTTCTTGCTGACGCTGCGCCTTAAGATTTTTCAGAGTGAAGGCATCGTTGAGGAAAGATTTACCCGACCATAGGGAAGAGGCGATAATGGACAATTCCACGGGCACGGCGGGTAAGGGGTTTTGGTTAGTAAATTTGGCTGCTCCCATTGCCAAGACTTGGGTTTTTTTAATATCCCGGTAACGAGTATCGGTTAGGCTGAGACTCGGCATGAGTCCGACGCTGTATTTTTCCACTAGGAATTGTTGACCGTCATGGAGGGCAGCAACCGGAAGACTCCGCAACCCTGTATCCATAAGGAAAACCAAATTATCGATCTTGCTAGCTTCTAAATCAGCTTTTACGGGTGCTATCAACCACTTATAGAGTTGTTGGGAAGAATTGAGGTAACGGTTTGTTTTAAGCGGCTTAGTGATTTCTGAGCGAAATTCCTGGGCGACTTTGAGAACTTGACGGCGTGTTACCCCTGTGACTCTCCTGCGAATTGGTGGCTTTTTAGCTGTCACAATGACGAGTTCGAGTTGGTCGTTATCCTGCGGTAGGGGATTGTTTGACGATTGAGCTGGAAGTTGAGCTAGCTGATTTAGGGCTAATCCCTGAGAGTTGAATTGCCAAAGAATATCTAATTGTGGCGCGGGATAAGAGAGTTGACTTTTATCTGCTGCTGTTCCTGGTGTAACTGTTGCAGGCACAAAAGCAACATAAATGAGTGCCGGTTTCACTCCAGTTGCTTTCTCAATTTCGTTAAGAATTTCACGCGCCTCATCCAAGGTTTTTAAGGGAAGATCGGGAGCGAGTCCCAAATATTGCTGGAATTGCCTTGTAAACTCTTGGTCGATTTGAGCAACAACTGGATCGATTTCGACTGAGGCAAGATTTCTCGTTGCCGGTATTCGTGTCAGCGGCGTCTCCTGCGGTGGTGATAATTCGCTGGAAAGTGGCGTTGGCGTAGGAATTGGTGTGGGGATTGGCGTAGGAATTGGCGTAGGAATTGGTGTGGGGATTGGCGTGGGAATTGGTGTGGGGATTGGCGTGGGAATTGGCGTGGGAATTGGTGTGGGGATTGGCTCAGCTACATTGATGGTGAGCTGTTGCGGGGCGGAGAAGGAAACGCGATCGCTCGCACTAATTGTAAAGGCATTGAGCAAACCAGTCGCACCCGTAGGCGGTGTGTAAACTAAAACATCGCTCAACGACAAAATGGTTCCCGGTACGATGACGGTACCATCTTGTTTGGTCAGCGTTCCCCCATTAATGGCATCAATGCGTATTGAGGTAAAATCGCTATTTGCATCGGTTATAGATGGATTTAAACTCGCAACGGTGAATGTAATCGACTGATTTTGTTGAGTAGCCGTTAGCAGAGTATTTGCGGTCAAAGTCGGTGCTTGGTTGATAAAAGTTATCTGAATACCATCAACACTAGGATTGCCCACCTCGAAGGTATTGTTATTGGGAATCAGAGTATCGATAGATGGAATGGTTTGTGCAGGAGAAATCAGCTCCCCATTCCCACTACTTCCACCCGTATCAATCGCTCCTTCCGTACCGTTGTTAGTCGCATCGCCGACGATAAATTGAAAGTTATCTTGCCCCCCATCATGTTGGATGATAACAGAGCCTCCTTGGGTCACTCCACTGGTGAGGATGGTTGCTGAAGTGCCGCCAATTATATTCAGTCCCTTAACAACTCCTAGGGAAGATATTGTGACATTACCACCGCTGAGTGAGCCATCGATTCCATCTACTTGTTCTTTAGCTTGGGTATTTATCGTATTAAAGGTAATATTGTCATCTGTTGTTAAGCTAACTAACCCACCTAATGCATTAGTAACCAGATCGGGAAAATCTGGATCGGGAGGGGGGGGATTAACAGTAGCAGAGGAATTAATGTTGCCGGTGATTATATCGTCCTTAGCTGTGAAGTTGACCGCACCCCCTGTAGCAACGATGGGGTCAGTAGCAGAGGAATCAATATCGCCGGTTTGAATACTACCTTGGGCATCTAAGGTAACTGAGCCGCCTATCGCATCGAATAAAGTGGCACCACCACTTGTTTGGCTAACAACAGCAGAGGAATTAATGGCATCTGTTTTAAGATTGCCTCCAGATGTTATCTTGACGTCACCCCCTGTAGCTCCTGGATTATCTCCAAGGAAAAATATGTCAGCTTCTGCAAAAGAATTAATTGTGCCTGTAGTGATGTTACTGCCAGCTTCTAAAGTGACTGCGCCGCCTGTAGATTGAAAATAAGAGGTGGAGGAGGAATTGATATCGCCATTAACTGTAATTGTGCCGGTGTTAGTAGTTAAACTCACCAGACCACCATCATTATTATTATTAGAGGAAGTAATATCACCTGTAAGAATGTTTCCATTAGTGGCATCCAGGATGATACTTCCACTGTTCGCGTATAAGTTAGAGGTGTCTAGATTGCCGGTAGCGATCGCGCCGTTGCTACTGGTGAGTTGAATCTTCCCGAACGGACCAAAACCAGGAGGAGGATCGATCTTAATATTTCCAACAGTGATACTTGCTCCGGAAATTGTTATATCTCTTCCATTGGTTCGGATGGTGTTCGCCGTATTTTGCATCACAAAAGAACCAACCTTATCACCATCAGCGTCTGCCGTAAAAGTGATTGACGTAGCAGGCCCGCCGCCGAAGTTCAGAGTTCCGTCACTTGTAAGATCGTTGATAGTGATGTTGTTAGTCGCTTGCAAAATCACATTGCCAGAGGCGGAGGCATTTTCCAGTTCGGTTTCCGAAATGATGAAATTTGCAGGAGCATCACCCTCAAGAATTGTGCCATCGGCTAATTCAACGTCTTGCGCTCCCGGACCCGCACTTTGATCTGTTACCGTGATATTGAGTGGATCAAGTAGTAAGGTTCCCGCCTTACCTTGTGGCGCAAGCGTATCCACCTTACCTTTGAAAGTTAAGCTTTCCTTGCCTGAAACTTCCACAAATCCGCCGTCGCCGGAATTTTTGCCGCCACGAGCGCTGATATTGCCGTAAAATTCAGTTGCCTTGTCAGACCAAACGATCGCACGACCCCCATTACCGTTGTTCTTGCTATCGACATCGATCGAAGAGTCTGGACTGACATAAGTTCTAGAGGCATTCGGTACCGTTCCCTTCCCTTGATAATCGCCGCCAATTAGCACCGTTCCGCCGCCAAGACTGCCGGAAGCGTTGATGTTGGCACCCACCAGCCCTACTTTGTCACCCAGAACCTGCACTTTACCGCCAGTCTGACCGGATGCGTTAAGGTTGCCAGCTACAATCGCAGTCCCTGTATCGGTGGGGATTGCAACGCCAGATCCCGTGAGTACCACTTGACCTTTACTATTAACAGTGAGTTTAGTCGCATTCCCAATTTTTCCGCCAGTCAGCAGCTGCGGTACGGATTGAGGATTAGGGATAGGGGATTGGGGATTAAAATTCTGAGTCGCGACCTCCAAACTGAGTAGGTTTCCAGGTTGACTAATCCGCACGGATTTTCCGCCGGAAACCGCTGCCACAGTAATATTTCCTTCTGGTGCCAAAAGTTGCCCGGTATTAACGATAGTGCCACCGAGTAAGGTGAGGTTTTTCCCCTGTCCTACTGCTAAGTTTCCAGCGTTAACGATGGCACCGGGTTGGGGAGCCGTGAAAGCAAAAGTGCTGGGATTTCCTTCTAAAGCGGCATAATTATTGTTACCAATCGCATTAAACCAATTATTGCCAAAGCCGATACTGTTGGCGGTGGTGGCAGTGAAAGATGCAGGCACATTTAGACTAGCGTTGTTGCCAAATACAATTCCGGCTGGATTCATCAAAAATAAGTTTGAATTGCCGCCAGTGACTTGAATTAAGCCATTAATGACGGAGACATCTCCACCCACAACTCGACCGAGAATATTCTGAATGCTGGGGGTGGATAGGAAGTTGGCAATCTCACCTTGATGGAGATCGAATTGGTTAAAGCTGTGGAAGAGATTCTCACCTTGGCTTGATAGCTTACCGCCAGTGATGTCGAAGCGATCGCCATTGACGTTGACAAGGGTACCAGTGCCATCAGCAGCCGGAATGATGGGTTGTGCCAATGCTTTTTCTAAGCTGATGACTCCTGCTAGAGGCAAGGCTGCCATCACTAAGCTAACTTTTCTCACTAAGGGTTTCATAATTGCTCTCTCTTCCAGATATTAAGAAATATTGAACAACCAATCGCAGTTCTGCTTTGCCGAAGTCACTACGTTTTTGTTTACACGGGTTGTTCCTTTAACCAATCGCTAACTGTGATGTACTTTCTGGACAGTTATTATACTGCTGTTATAACTTATCTCAACCAGGATTGTCTTCAGGAACTAAAAACAACCAAGTCTAAGAAAAAAGTTTTTTTAGAAGAATTTGATGAGACTTATGGATGAATTTAATTTTATCGGAAAATACTGATATAAAAGCGTCTATCCCCACCTTAGTATTTTGAAAGGAATTTTCTGCAAAAATAAAATCATAATCGTCAAAAATGATCGTGCCGCCAACTTTAACAAGCGCCCAACTTAAAACTGCATCTTCCAGAACATCGCTGGCTAGGTGGGAGCCATCAATGTAAACTAAATCATAAAAATCCAAGGGTAACGAACGCAATATTCGTTGAGATTTACCTACTATTTTCCGCACCTTTTCCGCTGCACCTGTACGATTTATATTAAAGTCAAATCGCTCTTCTATAGAGCTTAGATAGTCACAATCATATCTTTGATGTTCTAAGCTACCTGCAAAGGTATCTATACAGGTAATTTGGCTAGAACTATCTATCAAAATATTTTCTAAAAACCAGCAAGTAGATCGTCCCTCCCAACTGCCTATTTCTAAAATATTTAATCCAGGTATTTTAGATAAGGGTTTAACATGCTCATTCAAAATATCAAGGTTGCGGCTAAACCAGTCTGTAGAAAATTGATAACCTTTCAATATTATCTCAATTTGATAACGAGCTTTTGAAAATTCAGGCTTGATTGTTAAGAGTTTACGGTAATAGCTCATTGCCTCGGCAACTCTACCCTTTTGCTGGAAAATCATGCCTAAATCGTAGTAGGCTTCAGGAAAGTCAGGTTTAACTTCCAGCGCTTTCTGATAACAAGCGATCGCTTGTTCAATCTGTTCTTGCATCCACAATCTTGCTCCCATTTTAAAATAGGCTTCAGCTAAGAGGTTTTGCGATCCCTGGTAGTTACTTATATCCCCTTGAACAGAGAAAAGTTGAGCAGATGTCTGCAAATCGGCGATCGCTTCTGGATAGTTACCCAATTTAGAATGGGCATTTCCCCGGTTATTGTAGGCGGCGGCAAAGTTAGGATTAAGCTGCAATGCCAGAGTATAATCGTCAATCGCTCCTTGACTATCTCCTAAATCGAAGCGTGCGACACCTCGATTAGTGTAAGCTTCAGGAAAATTAGGATTGATATTCAACGCCTGAGTGTAATCCTCAATTGCTTTTTGCCCATCGCCAAGTCTGGAGCAAGTATTACCCCGATTGTAATAAGCAACAGCATCATGGAGATTGAGATGCAAGATTTGACTATATTCCTCGAAAGCTTTTTGATGGTAAATTTGCCAAATTCTCTGTACTGTTAAATGTCTTTCCTGGTGGTGATGTCTGTAAGTTTGGGCTTCGTGCTGTCTCCAGATAATCACTTGTTCAGCAACAGAAATCCCGGTTTGACCAGAGAGGAATAAGCTTAAAAATAAAGTGCCAGTTGAGAGATATTCGGTTTGCACTAGGTTGAAGATGCGGGGCAAGTCTTGTACCCAGTCTCCAATCTTGAGGCTGAAGCAGGGAGGGCAGAATTTTAAATTAGCGATCGCTTCTCGAAATAATTCATTTCCCTGGGCTTGGTAAATCGGGGAAGGCACATCCTTGAACCGCCCGATAACTGCTGTATAAGGTAATGCTAAGGATGCATTGAGAAAGCTTGGTAAACTCTCTAGCGCCTCATCATCCCCATCTAGAATAAATACTTGTTTTACATTTTCTCTTTTTGCATCAGTCAGAGCCTGTATCAGCGTAGAAGCTGGCCCTTTATGCTCTAGTCGTCTAATTTGGCATCTACTTTTAACAGCAGCCAAATCAGGAAAAATATTGCTTCCATCATCGTATACAACAATATCAAAATCTCCCTGAATCGAACGGATAGCCCGTTCTAGATAGGGATAGCTAGGATCGTAATATCGAATAATGATCCGTGTCATCGCCGTCAACTTAAGAATACAGAACAGTGTTCATCCCACACCAGTCGCTCAAAATTCCCCTAGTCTGAGTCACGATGCTTTCGTTGCCACACTCCAAATAATTTTCGTGTATCTGTCATAAGGAGTAGGGAAGCCCTGCCCTTACTGGCATCGGAAGACTCTAGAGATTGTGAAATTTAATTGTCTCCAATGATACTTTGCAACTTTTGGCAGTAATCTGGGATCTTCAGCCCAGAGTCTTTGCAGCACCTAGTGATGTTGTAGGCGATCGCGCATCAAGAGGGCGATCTGCTCACATCTGCGACTCTAATTGTTGTAACTAATTGGAAAATTCAGAAAATTCTATCAATCGCGCCATTTTCCGGCTGATAACCTTAAGCAGTAGGCTCTCTGGGGTTCTCTCTGTCTTAGGTCTTCTTGCTTATTTGTTAATATTTTGTTACAAACAAGAGAGTAAGCACTCTTATGGACGCGAAACATTATGTTAGGCGGCCTTACTGGTTTCACAAACAATACTGGCACTGATTGGGGAGAACGCCTCCTCAATACAGTCGCTAGCAAGACTATTCGCCACATGTTTACCCAGAGTGAGTCTGTGGAAGTTGCTGTTCGCTGCTATCCCTCCAGCAAGCTTTTGCAGGGCAGTATTGACAGCTTCAAAATGAGCGGTAGTGGTCTTGTGATTCGCCGCGAGTTTCGCACCGAGGAGATGTCGTTTGAGACAGACGCCGTCTCGATTGACTTCAGTTGTGTAATGCAAGGTCAGATTCGCCTTAAGCAACCCACCCAGGCAGTTGTACAGGTGACGCTAACCCAGGCAGATATTAACCAATCCTTTCAGGCAGAACTGGTGCAGAAGCGCCTGCAAGATATTTCCACACCAGCTTTGACAGATTTATCTGGCGGTCAGCCCGTTTCCTTTACCGAAGTCCAAGTACAGCTGCTGCCCGAAAACCAAGTGCAAATTTTTGCAAAGGCAGATTTGGGCGAAAAAGGATTGGTGCCACTCAGCATGAAATCAACCTTAAGCGTGGAACGGCGACGTCGAATTCGGTTTAAAGATCCTCAATTTCAGGCAGAGGCGGTGCCAGAAGAAACACGGGAGATTTCTCAGACGTTGACCTCGGCATTTTCTGAAATTTTAGATAACATGGTCGATTTGGATCGCTTTAATCTCGACGGCGTAACCATGCGAATTAACCGCTTGGAAACCCAAGGAGATAAGCTAATTTTCAGTGGCTATGCCCAAATCGAGCGCGTTCCCAATAACCCTTGATTTTAGTCAATCGTCATCGGTTAGTAGGCAATCGCAGGGTCAGAACCGCGTTAAAAGGAACAGGGATAAGGAGCGGTGGTTGAACACCCCTTTTCTATCCTTAATTCGTAAAGGTCAGCGATCGCACAACTGTGTCTTAACCTCTCAGCCTTAGGATAACAGTAGTGTTATCTGGGAGATATCTTGTGACTGCTGGAACCTCACCCCCGCAGCTTCAGAGAGAGTTAGGGGTTTTGGGTGCCACGATGATGGGTTTGGGTTCGATCGTAGGCACGGGCGTGTTTGTCAGCATCGGCATTGCCGCCGGAATCGCAGGACCGGCGGTAATTTTGGCGATCGCGATTGGAGCCGTCGTGGCAACCTGCAATGGTCTCAATAGTGCCCAGTTAGCAGCGAATCACGCCGTCAGCGGTGGCAGCTACGAATATGGCTACAAGTATCTCAATCCGAGTCTGGGTTTTACCGCAGGCTGGATGTTTCTATTGGCAAAGACTGCTTCAGCAGCAACGGCAGCTTTGGGTTTTGCTGGCTACTTGCTGAATGCGACGGGTTTGTATGGGCGGGGATTTCTGATTCCCACGGCGCTAGCTGCGGCGATTTTGATGACTTTAATTGTTTTGAGCGGGATTCGCCGCTCAAATCGCGCCAATATTGCCATCGTCTCGGTGTCGCTGCTCTCTTTAATTTTCTTTGTCCTTATCTGTCTACCCCGCGCCACAGAGGTTGGTACAGAAAATCTCACGCCATTTTTCAAAAGTTCTCCGGCGACGGTACTCCAAGCCAGTGCGCTGATGTTTGTGGCTTACACGGGTTATGGAAGGATTGCCACGTTGGGCGAGGAAGCACGGGAACCCCGGAAGACAATCCCAATCGCGATGATTGTTAGCCTGGGGGTGACAATGCTGCTTTACATGGCAGTGGCAACGGTTGGCATTGGGGCGGTCGGGACAGAAATTTTGGGCAAAGCAACCCAGGCACAGGCAGCACCCCTCGAGGTGGCAGTTCGCAGCGTTGCCGGTTCAAGAGGTGCGGCGATTTTATCAATTGGTGCGATCGCGGCGATGCTGGGGGTACTATTAAACTTGATTTTGGGTTTGTCCCGCGTGCTGCTGGCGATGGGAAGACGCCGGGATATGCCCAGAATTTTGGCACGGCTAAATCGGCAAGGAACGACACCCGATTTAGCCGTGGTCGTGGTAGGAATTGCGATCGCTCTTTTAGTTCTGCTTGGCAATGTCAAAACGACTTGGTCGTTCAGTGCCTTTAACGTCTTGATTTACTATGCAATTACCAATCTGGCAGCATTAAAAATGCCAGATTCAGAACGGCTCTATCCCAAATGGATAGCCTGGGCAGGTCTAGGATCTTGCCTGTTCCTGGCTTTCTGGGTAGAGCCGCAAATCTGGCAAATGGGTCTGGGATTAATTGTCGCTGGTCTAATCTGGCACCAAGTCAGGCAAAGAGTTAGGGAGTTATGAGTTATTAACTCATAACTCCCTAACTCAAAACTTTTCCTAGCGACCAACACCGATGTATTGGAAACCGGCGCTTTCTATTTCCTTCCGGTTGAGGAAGTTACGACCATCAATCATCACCGCGTTGTTCATCAGCTTAGACATTTTGCTGTAGTCTAGGGTCTGGAACTGCTGCCAGTCTGTCACCAACACAAGGGCGTCACAGCCATCAGCCAGCCGTTCGGGATCGGTTTCCACCATCACGCCGGTTAACCCATGACGCATCCCAGTTGAAGAAACAATTGGATCGTAGGCTTTCACTTTCGCTCCCAGCCGGTTGAGTTGCTCGATGAGATTGAGCGCTGGAGCATCGCGCATATCATCGGTATCGGGTTTGAAAGTCAGACCTAGCAATCCCACCGTTTTGCCTTTGAGGATTTTTAGCGCCTGTTGCAGTTTTTCGATCGCAATCACGCGCTGGCGCTGGTTGACACTCACAGCAGATTTGAGCAGTTGAGCTTCATAGCCGTAGTCGTCCGCGGTATGAATCAAAGCCGAGACATCTTTCGGGAAGCAGGAACCACCCCAGCCAATCCCAGCTTGCAAGAACTTGTTACCAATCCGAGAATCCAAACCGATGCCCTTAGCGACTTGGGTAACATCAGCACCAACGCGATCGCAAATATTAGCAACTTCGTTGATAAAGCTGATTTTGGTTGCGAGGAAGGCATTGGCGGCGTACTTAATCATCTCAGCAGAGTTGATGTCTGTCACCACGACGGGCACTTGCGGTAAGGATTTGTCTTCTGCCACCTGGCGCTCGACAATGGGAGCATAGAGTTCCTGCATCATGGCGATCGCTTTCGGATTGGTGCTACCCAGCACAATCCGATCCGGGTTAAAGGTGTCGTAAACTGCCGAACCTTCGCGCAAAAATTCTGGATTGCTAACAACATCAAACTGAGGAGTTGTTTCTAGTGTCAGCTCCTCGGTAACAACGCCACCAGCTCCCACTAAGGACTTTTGGCGCTCCAGCACGCCATCAAGTACAATCATCCGTACCCAGTCCCCAGAACCAATTGGCACTGTGGATTTATTCACAATGACTTTGTAACCACCGTCAAGATGAGCGCCAATTCCACGGGCAACGGCTTCAACATACCTGGTATCGCTTTCACCATTTGCCAAAGCGGGCGTCCCTACTGCGATGAACAAAATTTCTCCATGAGCCACTCCAGCACCCAAATCGGTAGTGAACTCAAGATGCCCTGACTGGGAAGCCGATTGCATAATTTCTGACAGTCCTGGCTCATAAATCGGGGACTGTCCCGCTTTCATCAACTTGACTTTTTCTTCGTTATTGTCAACGCAGATGACATGATGTCCAATATGAGCAAGACTGGCACCCGTGACCAAGCCAACATATCCAGTGCCAATTACGCAAACACGCATAGGAGTAAACCTCAAAAAAATTGGAATGACAGTTCTGGGGGTACGATTCTGTTGGGTAGTCTTTTGTTAAAAGTCATTGATAATTAACTTTTGACAAAGGACTCTAATTCACGAATCGCTGTGGATGCGATTCTCCGGCAGAGAAGCTAAGCGATCGCGAAAATCTTCTATAGTCAGTTGTAACCCTTCTTGCAAGGGTATTGTTGGCTCCCAATCCAGCCAAGTCTTTGCCCGCGTGATATCCGGACGCCGTCGGCGAGGATCGTCTTCTGGCAGTGGCTCAAGCTTAATCTTCGAGTCTGGGTTCACCATCTTTTGGACAGCCTCAGCCAGCTCTAAAATCGTATATTCATCGGGATTCCCTAAATTAATCGGTCCCGTATGCTCGCCATTCATCAGCCGCATCAGCCCTTTTACTAGGTCTGAAACGTAGCAGAAACTTCGGGTTTGCGAACCATCACCATAAACGGTTAGGGCGGTACCCCGCAGAGCTTGCACTACAAAGTTGCTAACCACTCGACCGTCATTTTCTAACATTCGAGGGCCGTAGGTGTTGAAGATTCGCGCGACTCGAATTTCTACATGATTCTGGCGATAATAGTCAAACGCCAGTGTTTCTGCAATTCGCTTGCCTTCGTCATAGCAGGAGCGAATTCCTATCGTATTGACATTACCGCGATATTCTTCAGTCTGGGGGTGGATTTCAGGATCGCCGTACACTTCTGAGGTGGAAGCCAAGAGTAATCTCGCCTTCACCCGCTTTGCCAGTCCTAACATATTCAGTGTACCCAGGACATTCGTTTTCACGGTCTTTACTGGGTTGAACTGGTAGTGTACTGGAGAGGCGGGGCAAGCTAGGTGATAAATTTGCTCCACTTCCAAGCGTATCGGTTCGGTGATGTCGTGACGGATGAGTTCAAAATATGGATTATCCAGCCACTTCAGGATGTTGCGTTTGTGTCCGGTATAGAAGTTATCGAGGCAAATGACTTCATGCCCTTGCGTCATTAGCCGGTCGATCAGATGGGAACCGATAAAACCAGCACCACCTGTGACTAAAATTCTCATCTGGCAATTGAGTCTTTTAAGAGTTGGAATCCATCTTAGACTAACCTTGCCATGCGATGGTGTCCAGATGTACCTGCATTTTCAATAAATCTTTGAAGATATCGATGAAGATAATGTAAAGATTAGCGATCGCTCCTCGGCATTCATTTCTTCGCCTCAAGTTCGTTCCTTTCCCACTCTTCGCCTGGAATAGTACCCTATTTAAGACGCCAAGCTATGAAAATACGCTGGATTCCTAAGCTTAGCTTAAAAATCCAGCGTAAGTCTCAATTCAGTAGTCTCAATCCAAGCGCTACTCTTGATCCAGGCGCAACACTGCCATGAAAGCTGATTGCGGTACATCAACCGTCCCAATCGACTTCATGCGCTTCTTCCCTTTAGCCTGCTTCTGCAACAACTTTTTCTTTCGAGAAATATCACCGCCGTAGCACTTGGCAAGCACATCTTTTCTCAAAGCGGGGATATGTTCGCTGGCGACAATCTTACTGCCAATCGCGGCTTGAATCGGAATCTTGAACTGATGCCTGGGAATCAGTTCCTTCAACTTTTCTGTCAAACCACGTCCTACGTTGTAAGCCTTATCCCGATGCACAATCATCGCCAAGGCATCAACGGGGTCGTTGTTGATTAAAATATCTAGCTTAACCAGGGGATTTTCCTGATAGCCAATCAAATGATATTCCATACTGGCATAGCCGCGAGTTCTGGACTTCATTTGGTCAAAAAAGTCCGTCACCACTTCCGCCAGGGGTAACTCATAAGTCAGCGTGGTTCGCCCCTGCGTTAAATACTTCATATCTTTGAAGACACCACGCCGGTTTTGACATAACTCCATCAAAGTCCCTACATAGACTTCTGGGGTAATCATGTCTACCTTGACATAAGGCTCCTCTATTTTTTCCCGTTCGTTCGGCGGCGGTAGGTGGCTGGGATTATCAATGTAAACTTCCTCTCCCTTATTGGTGATCACACGATAGACCACCGAAGGAGCGGTGATAATCAAATCTAAATCGTATTCCCGCTCTAGACGCTCTTGGACGATCTCCATGTGCAGCAAGCCCAAGAAGCCGCAGCGGAAGCCAAACCCCATCGCGCTGGACGTTTCCGGCTCGTAGTTCAACGCCGCATCATTTAATTTCAGTTTTTCCAGGGCTTCCCGTAAGTCTGGGTATTGGTCAGCATCGGTAGGGAACAAGCCGCAAAAGACCATCGGCTTCGCTTCGGTGTAACCGGGCAATGCCTCGCTAGCAGGGGCATTCGCTAGGGTAATGGTGTCGCCCACGCGAGCATCTTCCACCGCTTTAATCGCCGCTCCTAGGTAGCCCACTTCTCCGGCGTGCAGTTCGTTCACCGGCTTCTGAGTCGGGGAAAGGATACCCAATTCGTCAATTTCATATTCTTTGCCGGTCGCCATCAGACGAACGCGATCGCCTTTTTTGACCGTACCATCCATCACTCGGAAGTATACAATTACACCCCGATAGCTGTCATAGTAACTATCAAAAATTAAAGCTCTCAGCGGTTGCGACACCGTATCTATCGGCGGCGGGACTAAGTGAACGATCGACTCCAGGATCTCGTCAATCCCAAGCCCTTCTTTGGCAGAAGCGAGAATTGCACCGCTACAATCCAGTCCGATAATTTCTTCAATTTCTCCCTTTACCCGATCTGGCTCAGCTCCAGGGAGATCGATTTTATTTAATACTGGAATAATTTCCAGATTATTCTCAAGGGCGAGATAAACATTGGCAAGCGTTTGCGCTTCCACCCCTTGAGAGGCATCCACGACCAAGAGTGCACCTTCGCAAGCGGCGAGGGAACGCGACACCTCGTAGGAAAAATCTACGTGACCAGGTGTATCAATTAGATTTAGAACGTACTGTTGACCATCCTTAGCGGTATAGTTCATTCGGGCAGCTTGCAGCTTAATCGTAATGCCGCGCTCCCGTTCTAAATCCATATTGTCCAGGAACTGTTCCTTCATCTGCCGATCTTGCACCGTGCCCGTAAACTGCAAGAGGCGATCCGCCAGAGTGGATTTTCCGTGGTCAATGTGGGCAATGATCGAGAAATTACGAATGCGAGAAACAGGTACGTCAGTCATAGCCAAACAAAAAGGCACGAACGGCAATTGAAAAGTTCAGCGGACTTCAAATATTGTAATGTTTCCGATGCCCAGGCAGTTAGGACAGCCGCAGATATGTCCTAACTGTCAACGTGAAACAATTCTTTAACTTTGAGTAGGACAGTTACCGCCTTCGATGACTATACAGTAGAAAATCTGCGCGGTTTACCTAAATCAGAGACAGCGATAAAAATAGATGCAGGACTGAGGACTGAGAGTTGAGGACTGAGGACTGAGAGTTGAGGAGGGAGGACTGAGAGTTGAGGAAGGAGGACTGAGGGTTGAGGAAGGAGGACTGAGTAACTGTCAAACAGTCAGTCAAGCGAAGCGATAACCATTTAATTTGGCATGGGAGGGTGATGAGAACACAGCAAAAGGTATTGTGAATCTAAAGACTTAAAAAGAAATCTTGTGTATTCAAGTAGATTAGGGCACATTGGAATTAAATCCATGCAAAAACTGCTCTGATGAAAAACCTTTAAAAAAAGGGTAATTTTCTGATGAGAGAACGACTTCTCTACCGAAAAGTGGCAATGCTTCAGGAGCAGCCGTCCTCACCAGAAAATAGAGCGCTATTGCCAACTAGCAGTTAGCGCCCAGAGAATGTCAGAATGCATACTAGGGATCGGAATTGCAAAATTTTGTTGCCCATTAGGATAGGAGCTGCATTCTACTGACTGCGTTGCTTGCATCAGCAGTTAGCATGGAAAGACGGCGCATCCTCTTCCGCGTTGGTTTTGCTTGGAAATGTCATCACTGCACTGATATGAACGATCGGGCCAGATATTCTCAGGGTTCAGCCGAAAAGGTGGAAATTTCTATCCACCTTGATTCTGAACTGTTAGCACAAATTAAGCACCTGACCAACGATCCGAGTAAGGTCATTGAGACGGCAATTCGGCAGTGGCTTAGAGGCGAACGAGATCGAGATGATGAACTGACTCGGAACCTAGAGAGGAATCCGCCCGTGCCTCCGAGAGGAGAATGGAACGATTAATGAAAAATAAAGAACACTCTAGATGTAGACTTTAGCCGCAGGGCAAGTCTTTTGAGGTTGTATCTATCACAGAAAACGGCTGGTAATCATTAGCTTCTTCTCCTTTTGCAGTTTACAGGTATACTCTGATGGCGGCTCCTGTTAATGTCTCACTGCCAACTTTCGAGTCAACTGTGTCAAGTCCAGATCAGTACCAAAAACTGCTGAGTCAGATTGCTAGGAATATCCGTCGCACGCTCGATCTAGATACCATTTGGCAGCAAACGGTTAGAGGACTAGGAGAAGCGCTTAACGTTAGTCGCTGCATCATCTGCAACTACGAAAGTTCTAAGCCCAAAGTGCAGGTGGTGGCGGAGTATTGCCAGGAGACGTTTCGGTCGATGCTGGGACAACAGTTACAGCTTGCCGAGCAACCCTACCTAAGGCAAGCACTGGAGACACAAGGCGAGCCAGTTGTGGTAGAACAGGCTGGGGTGAATGCGTTTGGGCAACAATCGGTATTAGTCGTTTCTACCTGCTATCAAAACCAGCCAAATGGCGTCATCGCTTTGCAACAGTGCGATCGCACTCGGCGATGGAACGATGCCGAAGTTGAGTTAGTTAGAGAACTGGCAGATCAGGTGGGAACCGCGATCGCTCACGCCACCCTGTATAAAGAATTAGAAGAAGCCCGCGAACAAGCAGAAGAAGCTTCTCGCCTCAAATCAGAGTTTCTGGCAAATACTTCCCACGAACTTCGGACACCGCTAAACGGCATGATTGGCTCCCTGAAGCTGATCCTAGATGGGACGGTAGACGAGCCAGAAGAGCAACTGGATTTTATCCAAGATGCTTACCGTTCAGCTTTACATCTCCTCAACCTGATCAATGACATTCTCGATGTCGCCAAAATTGAAGCAGGCAAAATGGAGCTGGAACTGGGACAGGTGAAGCTGGAAGAACTATTCGGGGATGTCGAGGAATTTACCCAGAATCAGGCGCAGCAGAAAAACCTGAGCTTATGCATTCAAATGCCATCTACCTACGATGAAATTATCCTGTATGGCAACTACCAGCGGCTGCTCCAGGTGATGTTAAACCTGATAGGGAATGCAATCAAATTTACCCATGAAGGCGGCGTCACGGTCAGTGCCGAGGTCAGTAAAAAGAAACTTAAGTTTGGAGGACAGGAATGTCCAGGCGTCGTGAAAGTCCAAGTCGCCGATACGGGAATTGGCGTCTCCCTTGACAAGCAAGACAAACTATTTCAATCATTTAGCCAGGTGGATGGCTCTCGCACTAGACAGTACGGTGGTACCGGATTGGGATTGGCAATATCTCAAAGGCTGGTAGAAGCAATGGGTGGGGTCGTAAACTTCTACAGTATGGGCGAAGGGCTGGGTTCAACCGTTACGTTCACCGTGCCTCTGTATCAAGAGCCGGTAATGATTTCAACGCAACAGACAGGTTCGATGGATTGTTAATGTAGGTGCTACTTTCGGGGATTGATGAAATTGGATTGAGTTGGCTCTACCAGTTGAAAGCACAAACAAGCTGCTTGCTGGTAGTTTCAGGCTCTACGATGAAATTTCGAGAAAGCAAGCACGCCAACATAGCCTGCGAGGTCAACAGGATTCTATGACTGAGCCAATTTCCGAACCGTACCAAAACTTTGAACCAAATTGCTAACAGGAGCGATCGCACACTCGATCTAAAAGCGATTTTCAGCAAACGGTTGAAAGTTTGGGAAAAGAATTGGACATAAGCCGGTGCCTTAGTTTCAATTGTTCGGTAAAGTGAATGGATCTCACACAACTCCCGATGCGGGGACGAGACTCGGACTAACAATCTCTCAAAAACTGCTTGAAGCAATGGCTGGCAATATTCATGTTCATCGTTACGGCGAAGGACTCGGCTCAACAGTCATGGTCACTGTACCCCTGTATCAAGCTTCAGTGATGATGACTACGCCACAGACGGGTTCAATAGGGCTATTAATCTAGGTGGGTACAGCGACGCTATCGGATTTTTCTGCTAACCCCAGTTTTCAGAGAATTGTGTCGCCAAAGCGTGTCACTACTCTGCAAACATTTTTACACTAGGAAAGAAGTTGATTAAAGTAAGAGTCTATGACTGAGCAAGCAAATGCTCGTGACTTGTTTCGGGCTGCCTACGAAAACCGCTACACCTGGGATACTAATTTCCCAGGATATAGTGCTGATGTAGAACTCAAGCAAGGTGATGAAGTCTACAAAGGCAAAATTCGCATCAACAGCGACATGACTGTTGAAGTTACCGGCATCGAAGACGAAACGGTGCAAGAGAGCATCTATACTCAGCTCAGGGATATTGTCACCCACCGCAAGCGGGGGTCTTTTGACAAAGCTCACGGCAAGAACGAATTTAACCTGGGGGAAACGGACGCCAGCGGCGCTACGGAAATTCTGGTTAAAGGCGATGCGATGGGATCTAACTACAAAATCCGAGGCACTGAAATTTGCCAGGTGAGTCGGGTAATGGGTCGAATGGCATTTGTCATCGATACCGCTGAAAGTTTAGACACAGGAGAAGGCTACGCCGCCAGTCGCTACGATGTTGTCTTCCGGAATCCTCAGACAGGTGAATTGCTCAGAGAAATGCAATTTGAGGATACCTTCCAGAAAGTCGGCGATTACTACGTGATGACCAAGCAGGTAATTCACGCGAATGAGCAAGGTCAAAAAACGACCACCGAGTTCAACTACGCGAACGTCAAGTTACTGGAACCAGCAGCGGTATAGGCGGTCCGCGTTACGATACCCTCTCGGCTGTCCCCAGTGTTCTCCATTTTCGCGATGAGTTTTTATCTCTGCGTGAACTAGGATCAACATAGCTGCAATAGAAAGAAAGATTCGATAAGGTAAACTAACCATGTCACAAACACTGGCACTGACTTCAGAAAACGTCGAACAAGTTTTGGATGAACTGCGCCCTTACTTAATGTCCGATGGTGGTAACGTTGAGCTGGTAGACATCGACGGTCCAGTCGTGAAGCTACGCCTCCAAGGAGCCTGCGGATCTTGCCCTAGTTCAGCAATGACGCTGAGAATGGGAATTGAGCGCCGCTTGCGTGAATTTATCCCCGAAATTGCCGAAGTTGAGCAAGTCCTTTAAAGGCACAAGGTAAAAGGCAAAAGGCAAAAGATTTTTTCTGATTTCTTTTGCCTTTTTAGTTTAATTGAACCAGTCTTTTCAAAGCCAAAGGCAAAAGAAATAAAACAGATATTTCTTTTGCCTTTTTAGTTTCTACTATTTACTTTTCCTATGCCCCATCCTCTCTATATCTCTTTCATCTGGCATCAACATCAACCTCTGTACAAAAGCCGCGCAGTCAATCAGTATCGTTTGCCGTGGGTGCGGCTGCATGGGACGAAAGATTACCTAGATTTAGTGCTGCTGCTGGCTCGTTATCCGAAGCTGCATCAAACGGTTAATCTCGTGCCATCTTTGATTTTGCAGTTAGAGGATTATGTTGCTGGCACGGCGATGGACCCGTACTTAGCAGCAGCTTTGACGCCGGAACAGCAACTGAGTGATGAACAAAAAAGATTTATTATTGAGCATTTTTTTGACGCCAATCACCATACCTTAATTGACCCTCATCCTCGCTACGGAGAACTGTACGGGCAACGTCAAGAAAAGGGGGAAGAATGGTGTTGGACAAATTGGAATCCGCAAGATTACAGCGATTTGCTCGCTTGGCATAATCTGGCGTGGATCGATCCTTTGTTTTGGGACGATCCAGAGATTGAGGGCTGGTTGAAGCAGGGAAGAAACTTTACTTTAAGCGATCGCCAGCGAATTTTCTCTAAACAACGAGAAATCTTGAGTCGCATCATTCCGCAGCACCGGCAGATGCAAGAAGCGGGGCAACTGGAAGTATCGACAACGCCCTACACGCACCCAATTTTGCCCTTACTGAACGATACCAACTCCGGTCGGGTGGCGGTGCCCAACATGACCTTGCCGAAGCAGCGCTTCCAGTGGGCTGAAGATATCCCCAGACATCTCCAAAAAGCTTGGGATATGTATAAAGATCGGTTTGGGCAAGAACCGCGTGGTTTGTGGCCTTCAGAACAATCGGTCAGCCCCGAAATTTTGCCTTATATCGCCAAGCAAGGATATAAGTGGATCTGCTCGGATGAAGCCGTCTTAGGTTGGTCTAAGAAGCAATTTTTCCATCGAGACGGCGCGGGGAATGTCTACGAACCCGAATTACTATATCAACCTTATCGGCTGCAAACCGAGTTCGGCGACTTAGCGATGGTGTTTCGGGATCACCGATTATCAGATTTAATTGGCTTTACTTATGGAGCGATGGAACCGCGCCGCGCCGCCGCCGACTTAGTCGGGCATTTGGAAGCGATCGCTCGCACCCTGAAACACCGCCAGAAAGGAG
Source organism: Coleofasciculus sp. FACHB-712 (assembly GCF_014695635.1). Classification (NCBI taxonomy): domain Bacteria; kingdom Bacillati; phylum Cyanobacteriota; class Cyanophyceae; order Coleofasciculales; family Coleofasciculaceae; genus Coleofasciculus; species Coleofasciculus sp. FACHB-712. The sequence continues at coordinate 45,533 of NZ_JACJOQ010000389.1, forward strand.
GCGGTACAGCCCTAGAACAACCGTGGCTGGTCAACATTGCCCTTGATGGCGAAAACTGTTGGGAACACTACCATCTGGATGGTAAGCCCTTCTTAGAAGCTCTTTATCAAACGCTGAGCGACCACTCAGAGCTGAAATTGGTCACGGTTTCGGAATTTCTAGACCAGTTCCCTCCCAAGGCAACCATCCCCGCCGAGCAGCTGCACAGCGGCTCTTGGGTCGATGGCAGCTTTACAACTTGGATTGGCGATCCCGCCAAAAATCGCGCCTGGGATCTCTTAGAAGATGCGCGGAAAGTCTTGGCTAGCCATCCAGAAGCAACCGAGGAAAACAATCCAGAAGTTTGGGAAGCTTTGTACGCCGCAGAAGGTTCCGATTGGTTCTGGTGGTTTGGCGAAGGTCATTCCTCAAACCAAGATGCCATGTTCGACCAGCTGTTCCGGGAACACCTGTGTGCGATTTACCAAGCTTTAAATGAGCCGATCCCGTCGAACTTGCGCCAACCCGTAGAAGCTCACGAAGCGCGGGGAGACCATCGACCCCAAGGCTTTATTCATCCCACCATCGATGGACTGGGTGACGAACAGGATTGGGATCGCGCTGGTCGGATTGATGTGGGCGGATCGCGGGGTACGATGCACAAGAGCAGTGCCATTCAGCGTCTTTGGTACGGCGTGGATCACCTTAACTTCTATCTACGGCTGGACTTCCAGACCGGCATTCAACCGGGTAAAGGCTGTCCGCCAGAGTTGCATTTGCTGTGGTTCTATCCCAACCAAACAATGCACAATAGCCCCATTCCGCTGGAAAATTTACCTGACGAAGCGCCACTGAACTATCTGTTCCACCACCATTTAGGGATTAACTTACTGACTCACACGATTGAGTTTGAGGAGGCTGGGGAACATCTCAAGTGGCATCCTCGGTTTAGCCGCGCTCAAGTGGGTTTAAATAAGTGTTTGGAAGTGGCAGTTCCTTGGGCAGATTTGCAAATCGGTCCAGATTTTCCGCTGCGGATGGTAGCTATCTTAGCGGATGGCGAACGGTTTAGTAGCTATGTGCCTGAAAATGCCTTGATTCCGATTGATGTTCCTTAAGAATTCAATCGCAAAAATCAGGGATTTTACAAAAATCCCTGATTTTTCTAACTTTGATACCGCATAACTGTCCAAACATTTCCACTAATTAGGGTATCTAGTTGGAAAATGTGAAAACTTGATTTGAGAGGCTGTGAGATTTCTTGCCAAGGAACAATCGTAAAGCCAAGTTGCGAATAAAATCGTACTAATTTAGGCTTACAGACTAAATAGAGGGGGTGGGTCGCTTCTTGAACAAGACGCTTCACTAGATAGGAACCCAGGTGCTGGCTGCGCCAAACAGGTTTCACAAATAAGTAATACAGCATAGAGTGCGTATTGTAGCCGTTTATTTCACCGCAAGCTACTAAGCTTCCATTACATTCAATGACCCAGAACCGCGACCAATTGACAAAAGCATAGGTAAAAATTGAGAAGAAAAATAGAATAAAGGAAGCTGCTAAACAAAGAGTAACAATAAAAAGAAGTGCAAGGATAAGAAATAAAAGAATTCCGAGCAAGAAATTAGAAGCAAGAATTTTGATAATTTGTATGATTGCTAGCATGAAAAAAGTCAAGGCAATCAAAATTAGGAAATTGAAAGATAAAACTCTCAAATCAAATTTTAAAGCCTCAGATTTTGTGAATTCTAATAATAATTGCTGAATTAACCATTTTTCTTCCGCACGGGCTGGTCGGAGAACACACCCTGGTGGCAATGAAGGAGGTAGGTCAGCCATTAGTCCATTTTGTTGCAGCAGCGAACATCAAAGTCTGCGGCGATGAGGGCAATATTAGCAGTATGGGAGCCGTTGTCGTGTTTAAATTAACTGGAAATTTAGAAGCGATCGCCTAACTGTCCCTACTCATCTATCGGGGTTGGGTGTTACCGTCACCCGACGATCGACTTCATCAATCGTTATTGATGCCAACCCAAACTGCTCAATCACCCATGCATTGGTCGTTAGGTGGGTGCTAATCTCCGCCACTCGATATTGACTCGTCGAGTCAGCTAAAGCCGCTGGCAATAGCAACTGATCCCCCAGGTGTACATCGACGGGTGCGCCAGTGTTATGAAAATCCAGCAACTCCTGACAAGCCATATCGGCAACTTTATCGGCTGGCAGTCCCAGACGTCCCAAAGCACCAAAGAAAGCCTTGCTATTCTCGTACTCAGCGGTGAGGAAAATCCCCGCCCCCGGTGCGATACCCCTTTCCCGTAAGGGTTGGACAGTGGCTTTGAGATCTGCCTGATGCAACACATTCTCGGCGCGGCTAGCCATCCGTTGGGGAATGTGGGAAGGAAGTTGTGTCACCACAGCAATCCCCCGCACCTGCTGAAATTCTCCAGGTTCCAGAAGGCTAATCCCTCGCAATGGTTGGATTTCCCTGTTCTTACCCCTAACGCCCCTACCGCTAACGCGAAGTTCCACTTCTCCTTGGCCTTGGGGATACCACCCCCAACTGCGTATCCTCACCTCAGCTTCCACTCCCATCTGACGTAACAGAGGCAAGTAGACTTGCTCGATGTAGGTATAAGCGGGACTATAGGCGACATGGGTGCCGCCGCGCAGCGTCACCTGCGATTCTCCCTGCGCGATCGCTAAAGGCAGCAAAATTGTCTGCAAAACCAAAGTGACAGCACCCGCCGAACCGCCTTCTTGTGCTTCGGTGACATCAAACGTGTATTTTCCCGGTTGGATTGAATCACCCGGAATAAACTCTAAAGCCGTTGAACCTAACGTATCCCCCTGCACTTTCGCTCCGCAGATGGCAGCAGCGGCACGCACAGCCGTTAAGTGTTGGGCAGCGAGTCCGGGCTTTTTGCGTCCCGCCCGAACCCGCCCGATTCGGATCGGATGACCTGCGATCGCCGCCAGGCTGAGGGAAGTCCGTAAAACCTGTCCGCCGCCTTCTCCGTAGGAACCGTCGATGTAAATCATGAGTAAAAGGATGCTTCAAACGTATTATGAAGGAAGTGACCAGATTTTAACGGCGCGGCATGGGAACAGTTTGGGAATTAGATTTTTATTCGCGTCCAATTTTGGACGAACAACAGAAAAAGATTTGGGAATTATTGGTGTGCGAAAGTCCATTGGATATCCGCACCAAACCTGAGTCCCTGTTTCGTTACGCCGAGTTTTGCCCCAATAGCACGGTAAATTCGATCTGGCTGCGAACGACGTTGGAAGAAGCGATCGCTAGGGCAGCTGAACCTCCTCAAAAAATCCGCTTCTTCCGCCGCCCGATGACCAAAATGATTGTGAAAGCCTGCGATGAGTTGGGCATTTCCGCTCAGCTGAGCCGCCGAACTTTTACATTGTATCGGTGGCTGCAAGAGCGGATGCAGGACGTTTATCCCCAGCAATCGGGCTACCAAGGAGTTGCCCCGAATCCCTCTGTCCAATACCAACCCCAGCCGCCCCAACCTTTACCGGATGCGCTGATTGGGCAAAAGTGGGCATTTGTAACCTTGTCAGCAGAAGCCTTTGAGGAAATGCACGAGTGGGACATTGGCTTTCGAGAAGCTTTCCCACTCATTGGATTAGGAGATTTCGCGCCTTTGCCACCGGAGACGCAGATTCCAGGGGTGGTGATTTTCTCTCCCAGAGCAGTGCCAATGGCTGGCTGGATGTCGGGAATTGAACCGGCGTTCCTGAAATTTAATCGGAACACACCGCCTAGATTGCTTTTAGAGACGGGTGAGAGTAATAGCTGGATTTTGGCAAGTATCAAAGATTCAAAAACTTTGACGGAAGCCGAAAACTTTGAGGATGCCAAGCGAAAAGCTGGGATGTTGCATTTTTTAGCGATTCAGTCCGATCCGCAATCAGAATCCTTTGCGGGTTTTTGGCTAATGCAAGAATTGCCTCTAAGTTAAATTGATTCCAAAGTAAATCTTTCGGTTTCGCAACCAGACTGGGAGAATAGAAGACAAAGACATAAAAAAAGGCTCTCAGACAAGCATAAAAGTCGGAGTAAAAGCGCGGATTTTGAGACTGAACGACAGAATTTCGCACTTTCTACTTTGACTTTATGAGGGCGTCTTGGCGGTTCCATCAATAAATTCCACGGTCAGAATATGGGTTTTAACGATTTACCACAAGAGACGCTAGCAGAGCAGTTATTGGAGTTAGCCACTCGTTCCGGAGCCGAGGCAGCGGAGGTTTATCAAGCGCGATCGCTTTCTCGCCCAGTTTTTTTTGAAGCCAACCGGCTCAAACAACTGGAAAGTGCCCAATCAGAAGGGACGGCGTTGCGGCTGTGGCGAGAAGGGCGTCCGGGTTTAGCCGTTGCTTATGGGCCTGTGGAACCGCAAGCACTGGTAGATCGAGCGCTCGCTTTGTCGGCACTCAACGGAGTGGAAACCGTGGAATTGACTGAGGGGCGGGCATCTAAGTATCCCGACTTGGGCGAGTTTATGCCCGTGGAGGAGCTGATATTAATGGGCAAAGAAGCGATCGCCCTCGTCCGAGATGCCTACCCAGAAGTCCTCTGCACCGCTCAATGGGAATGCGAAGCAGAAACGACGCGCCTTGTCAACACCAAAGGATTGGATTGTCGCTATACCGATACGACCCTCAGCTGTTATCTGGCAGCCGAATGGGTGCGGGGGGATGATTTCTTGAGCGTTGGCGATGGACAAACCCAGCGGGATAGCCTCGATCCGGTCGCCTTGGCAAACCAAATTTTGCAGCGGTTAGCGTGGGCGAAAGAAAACATTTCACCCCCCATCGGTCGCGTGCCCGTGTTATTTACCGCCAAAGCAGCGGATATGCTTTGGGGAACCCTCTCAGCTGCACTGAATGGGAAACGAACCCTTGAGGGGGCTTCGCCGTGGAGCGATCGCTTGGGCGAACCCGTGACTTCAAAAGCCCTCACCATTACCCAAAACCCAGAATCTGGGCCGTTTAGCTGTCCTTTTGATGATGAAGGCACGGTCACGCGGAATCTGGAATTTATCAAAGACGGCATTTTGCAGCTGTTTTATACCGACCGCACGACCGGACGCCAGCTGGGTAGCGGGACTACTGGAAACGGGTTTCGTCCCGGTTTAGGTAGTTACCCGACACCGGGGCTATTTAATTTGCTGATTCATCCGGGAACTGGGGATCTGCTGAGCTTAATGCAGCAGATGGGTGATGGGCTGGTAGTAGATCAGATGCTGGGAGGCGGTTCTGGGATTTCGGGGGACTTCTCGATTAACGTTGACCTGGGCTACCGGATCAAGAACGGTCAGGTGGTCGGCAGGGTAAAAGATACGATGGTGGCAGGTAACGTATACGCAGCCCTCAAGCAGCTAGTGGCATTGGGAGGCGACGCCGAGTGGAATGGTTCGGTCTATACCCCATCTCTGATTGTGGAAGGGCTGTCTGTCACCGGCAAAATGCTGAGTTAATCCGAATCGAAGACTGGCTAATTGCCCGTTAGCCGTTAGCCATTAGCCATTAGCCATGAAATGAGTTGAGGGCAAAATGTTGAATGACTTATGAATTATTTGAGAGTGTTAAGTTCTCAAGTTTTGTCTTTACACTCAAGACTCAAATTTCCCAAATCCAAGGTCAAAGCTTTCTTACAACCCAGACGGCGTTTAGCGATCGCTGAAGCTTGTCTAATTGGGTTAGTATCGGGACTCGCCGCAGTTCTGTTCAAAGTCGGCGTCGGGACCTTGGGTGCATGGCGAGTTCATGCTTCCCACTTTCTCCCTGCATGGTTCGCATTACCCGCCATTGGTTTATCCTTTGGACTCCTCTCCGGCTTCCTAGTCGAACGTCTGGCACCAGAAGCAGCGGGGAGCGGCATTCCTTTTGTTAAAGCTGCCCTTTCTCAATTCCCCATCGCCCTGAATTTACGAGTTGCCCTCGTGAAGTTAGCCAGCAGCATTATTGCTCTGGGTTCCGGACTCACCTTGGGGCGTCAAGGGCCAACCGTGCATATCGGTGCAGCCGTTGCTGCTCAATTCAGCCACTGGGTTCCTACTTCGCCCGACCATCGCCGCCAGATGATTGCCGCTGGTGCGGGTGCTGGGTTAGCGGCTGGTTTCAATGCACCGATTGCCGGTGTGCTGTTTATTGTCGAAGAACTCCTCCAAGATTTATCCGACCTCACCTTGGGCACAGCCATTCTCGCATCCTTTATCGGTGCGGTTGTGTCGCGGCTGCTGGGCGGTCGTAGCCTTGACCTCAACCTCGATATTAGCCAATCTCAGACTAGCTTTTTTGCCCAAGAGATTCCTTTTTACCTGTTGTTAGGAGCCTTGGCTGGGGTGCTGGGGGCAATGTTTGGGAAAGGAATTTTTACTTCCCTCGCCTTCTATCGCCGCCTCAAACTTTCTCTACCGCTGCGAATTGGGCTGGCTGGATTAATTTCTGGTATCGTGACCGCCCTTCTCCCCTCAACATTTCGAGACAACACCGGGCTGCGAGAGTCCCTGCTGGCAGGTGGAGTGAGCTGGGAAATGGCAGCGATCGCTTTTGTGGCTCAGTATATACTCACGCTCGTCGCCTGTGGTTCTGGTGCCCCTGGGGGGTTATTCGCGCCTTCCCTGATTCTGGGGTCTGGGCTTGGCTATCTGGTCGGGTTCGTGCAGGAGGTAACCTTGGCAGTGGGTTCACCGACTACTTACGCCCTGGCTGGCATGGGGGCATTTTTTAGTGCCGTCTCCAAAGCGCCCATCACTGCTATTGTCATCGTTTTTGAAATGACAATGGACTTCAATCTTGTTCTGCCGCTGATGATTGGGTCTGTTGTTGCTTACCTGGTGTCAGAAAAGATAGTTAGGGGGTCGCTCTACGATCGCCTGCTGAAGTGGAATGGGATTGAACTAGAGAAAAAGCCAACTACCGATGGACTCTTATCGATGCTGAAGGCGGCAGACGTGATGCAGCGCCGAGTCGAAACCTTAACCAGCAATATGACCCTTGATGAAGCCGTGCAAGCCTTCTCTCGCTCCCATCATCGCGGCTTTCCGGTTGTGTATAAAGAGAAACTGGTTGGGATTATTACCCAAACTGACCTTGCTGGAATTGCCCAACGGGGATTACCAGGGAATGCCCCTTTGAGCAAAATCATGACGCCGAAGCCGATGGCGGTAAACCCTACCGACTCCTTGGGTGATGTTCTCTATTTACTCAATCGCTATCAACTCAGTCGGTTGCCAGTGACGGAAGGGCGCAAGCTGATTGGGATTATTACCCGTGCTGATATTATTCGGGCGCAAGCAGATAAGCTGAACGGTCAATCGGTGAATATTGGCCCGCGTCCGGAGCCTTCTTACTGTGTTTATCAAACTCGTTCTCCGGCAGTGGGAAGCGGACGAATGCTCGTTACCATCGCCAACCCGCAAACCGCACCCGCATTGTTGCAAATGGCAGCTGCAATTGCGCGCGATCGCAACTACGAAATCGAATGTCTTCAGGTTATCTCGGTTCCCCGCAACAGTGCCCCGGCTCAAACGCCCGTTAGCACAACGAAAAGTCGTCGGTTGCTCCGTCATGCCGAAAAACTGGGGCAAGATTGGCAAATTCCCGTCCACACTCAGATCCGCGTGTCTCATGATGTTGCTCCAGCGATTCTGGAAACCATTAACGAGCGTCACATTAATTTGCTGCTGATGGGCTGGAAAGGCACCAGCATCACGCCCGGTCGAGTTTTTGGCGATGTGGTAGACACGATCATCCGGCAGGCTCCCTGCGAGGTGGTGCTGGTGAAAATGGGCGAAGAGACTCCAGGTGTAGAAGAGCCGAGAAGCAGAGGCATCAGGGCGCATATCGCTGCCAATTCTCCCCGGCCGCCCCGCATCCTGGCACCCCGGCATCGCATCGGCACCCACTCACCCACCGTGTCCCTCTGCTTCAATCGCTGGCTGGTTCCGATTGCTGGTGGTCCCAACGCCCAGCAAGCTTTGCAACTCCTACCCGCTTTGATGTGTCTGAGTAAGACACCCGCAATTGAGCTAGCCCAAGTTTTCCATCCTTCCACCCTCTTGCCGGACACCGCCATGTTAGAAAAATCAGCCTTGTTCCTCAGCCGCCAACTGAGTGCAAGCGTGACGGCGATTCCCCTTCGTTCCAGTTCTGTCTCGGATGCCGTGATCGATCTAGCGCAAGCTGACGCCTGCGATGTGGTGATATTGGGTGCTAGTCGGGAAGGGCTATTGCAGCAGGTGATGAAGGGAAATATCCCCGAAGCGATCGCGCGTGGCGTGAAAAGCACCGTGATTTTGGTAAGAAGCGCCCAGTAAAAAATTAAACAGAAGAATTATTCATTTCTGGTTAATTTCTGATTTTGACTTGCCCCTCACGGATTTGCACCACAGGTCGATTCGCCATCCGCAATAAGCGTTCGTCGTGCGTTGTCACCATCACTGTGGCACCGAAGGCGTTGAGTTTTTGGAGAATTCTCAGCACCGATGCCGAATTATCAGCATCGAGGTTTCCGGTCGGTTCATCTGCCAGTAGCAGCGGCGGCGTTCCGACAATGGCACGAGCAAGACTGACCCGCTGTTGCTCTCCACCAGAGAGTTCTTCAGGAAAACAATCCGCTTTATGCTGCAACCCGACTAATTTCAGCGTTGGAGGAAGGCGGCGCTCAATTTCCTTGCGCGTGAAGCCTTGCGCCCACAGTACAAAAGCAATATTTTCCGTGACTGTCCGGCGGGGGATGAGTTTGTAGTCTTGAAAAACAACGCCGATGCGCCGCCGCAGCAAAGACAGGCGATGACCCCGCAACTGCGCCACGTTGCAGTTATCGACCATGACCTCGCCATCCGTGGGGCGTTCTTCCCCATACAACAGCTTTAAGAGTGTTGATTTACCAGAACCAGAAGGCCCGGTAACAAACAAGAAATCCCCTCGCTTAACTTCCAAATTCACATCCAATAACCCACGGCTGCCATTGGAATAAATTTTTGTCACTTCCCGCAATTTCACCATGACTGCTGAGGAGGCTGAGTAATTGGCGTCCCGTGCGTCACTCCGGCGATCTTTGCCAATGCTGGGATGAGCAGAAGCTGTGGTCATATAAAAGTTATCAGTGCGTAATGCTAAGGGCTAATAGCTAATCGCTCATCGTTCATGGCAACTTCAATGAACAATTAACAATTCAAAACTCATAACTTTTTACCACAGCTCGCAAGGCAAATTGCGGTAAAGCCATCATTCTTCGCCAGCGCCAGGGTTCTTGATACAAGCGATAAAGCCATTCCAGATGATTATCCCGCAACCAAGCGGGTGCCCTGGATTTAATTCCAGCCCAAATATCAAAGCTACCGCCGACACCAATCCAAATCGATTCGGGACACAGGTGTCGGTTTTGGGCAATCCATAATTCCTGACGGGGAACGCCTAAACCCACGAATATCAGACGGGGTTGGAGAGTTTGCAGGGTTGTCTTAAATTCTGGTTCTGCTTCGGGTAAGAGGTAGCCGTGTTGACTCCCAGCGATCGCAATTCCCGGCACTCGTTCCTCCCAAACCGCAGCTGCTGCTTGCGCGACTCCCGGTGCCCCACCATAGAAAAAAATCGGGCAAAGCTTCCCCATTTGCCCAGCTTCCTGTAAAAGTGACTCTGCCAACTCAATTCCCGGACAGCGTCTCAGGCGTCTACCCTTTAGCCGCAAATAAAGGACAACCCCAGCTCCATCCGGAATCACCAGTTCAGCCTGCTGGATGATCCCCGCAAGGGTGGGGTTGTCTTCTGCCTGAATCGCCATTTCCGCATTTAGCGTAACGACATGACCGCCTACCTTCTCATGTAGGCGCGAGATTAGCCACTTAGAATAGTCTTCTAACAGATGAACGGGCACTCCCAGGACGGGAAAATGTTCGGGTTTCTCCAATAGCATCGAATTTTGGTAAGGCTTTACACCAGCCATAGCAGCTCTGTCGTTTCAAGACTATGAACGCTAACTTATTCGCTGTATTGTAGAGTATTCCCGAACTTTGGTACAGAATCGGGAAACAGAATTTTTTTATATTTGCAGATCGTATTTTCTCTTCAGATAGCTCTCTTAAGAGAGCCATCTGCGTATAACTCCAGCGGCACTAGTTCAGTTTTTCCGTTTACATTAACCTTTGAGTAGACGATTCTCACAAAGGGAGCTTTATTTTGGTTGTAGCGATAAGACATATTAAACCTCCGCGTGAACCTTGATTTTCAGAATTTTTTAGTTGATTTTATTCCAATGTCTTCTCTTTAGACTTACTTTTTTGCTACACTGAGTCGCTTGAAAGCTCCAGAAGAGAATAGTAAGCTTTCTAATGATTGTTTTGTAAAAACTTGGACTGTGTAGAACTATATTTGTATCGTCTAAAGCCATCTAAATTAAGGGTAAATCCACAGGAATTGCCTGTCATTAACCCTTGGAATTAAGTCTGTAGATACACATAAACTGAATTACTTTAAGTGAATACTTCTTGAGATAGAGATCGGTGACAAGGGAAGTAATCTCTGTTCTCCCATGCTCATGTCAATAACTTCTGCCCAGTCGTCACGTACCAAGCGTTGAGAAAGCCGCCGAATCATCGCAGCATCGGCGACGCCATCAATCTCTAGTAAATCCAAATGCTCAGGATGTAACCAACTCCAAAAAACGATTCCCAGGCTCTACTTTAACGATGCTAGCCAGTAAAAAAACCAAATTCCGATTAGGTTGGCAGCGAGATCAGACAAGGTGGAGGAACGAAGCGGTGAGAGGGCTTGCAGACTCTCATCAAATAAGGCAAAGATACTAATCAGAATTGGTGATAGTGGTAGGCTTATGGAACGAGACCAAATATTAATCACCCGGTTCCCTAAAGCTTTCTGACCTAAGTAACTGGCAAATCCTAATAAAATGAAATGTCCAATTGTGTCATAAAAAGGAATGGCAGAAATTTTAACTGGCACAATTCCTAAATAAGCAGAAACAAAAATTGTCAGTAAAATTACGAAATAAAGAATAAAAGCTAGAACCCAACGCTGATTTGATTTCATACCCATTGCTCCCTGAGGCGCGTGTCACCCCTCAGCGTAAGTTTAGAAAATCTGTTTGCTTTCAATTAAAATAATTTCAATAAATTTAACTGGTTATATTTAATAACAAATTACACAACTATACTGCGATTTGTTTATGAAATTAAAGGGGATTCTTCTTAAAATACGTCCATTAAAACAGATTTTTTAGGGTGGTAGGCGGTCAAGCAGAGACACGATTAATCGTGTCTCTACAACCCATCCATTTTGGCTGACAAATTTGGCTGACAAGTTAGTGCATTAAACAGCGTTAAGCGTGGCGGTTGACTTCTTGTTGGAGCCACGGATCGACCGGCTGTCCATCTTTGCGGCGCAACTCAATCTGAATAGCGATCGCTTCTTTGGCTCCCGGCGGCGCGGGTTGCTGATGGAAGAGAATATCATATTCGGCTGGATCGTGATTGCGCTCTCGCAGCCAATCCTGCACCTTCACTGGCGCGAAGATAGATTGCCCGTCTTGGAACATCCGGGTAATCTGCATCTGTAGCGTGTAAGGATTTAAGCGACCCATAAAGTTTTGCCTTTCTAAACAGCGATATCTATAAACTTCTAGCTCACACTAGCAGTTTTTCTGTTTTCCTGCCGATAAGTAGATAAGTCATCATTTCTCCCTTTCCTTTCACCTGGATTGCACCCCGCTCTTCCCATTGATATTTGTCCTGTAAAAGCTGGTAAGTGGCGGCGGTAACTTGAATAGAACCTGTGACTCCGTGGGATTCCATGCGACTGGCGGTATTAACTGTATCTCCCCATAAATCATAGATAAACTTTTTCAAACCAATGACTCCAGCAACAACCGGGCCAGTGTTAATGCCAATTCGGATGTTGAACTCTTCGCCATTCACTGCATTGAATCGGTCAATTGCCTTTTGCATATCTAACGCCATTTCGGCAATAGCTTCTGCATGATCCGTGCGAAGGATAGGTAAACCGCCAACCACCATATAGGCGTCGCCAATGGTCTTAATCTTTTCCAAACCATGTTGTTCCGCAAGTTGGTCAAACGCAGAAAATATTTGGTTGAGCAAGTTGACTAGTTCTACTGGTGATGTATGAGCAGCCAGTTGAGTAAAACCAACGATATCTGCAAATAGAACCGTTACTTCGGCAAAGTTATCGGCAATGATAGTATCCTGTTCTTTTTTTAATCGGTCGGCGATCGCTTGGGGCAAAATATTGTGTAGCAGCCTCTCCGCCTTCTTTTGCTCCGCTTTTAGTTCTTTTAACGATGACTCTAAAGCTTCTAACATCCAGTTAATTGTACGAGCCAGGATCGACAATTCATCTCTGCCAGCGATTAAGACGCGCATTGACAGATCGCCTTTAGTACCAATGCTCCGAACCTCCGTACTCAGATAAGCTAGCCGAGACAGAAGCAATTTTTCTAACAGAAATAAAGTTGCTCCGGTGAACGCGATCCCCACGACCAAAGTAGATATACCCAGCGACACTACCAGATAAGTCAGAAGAAGTTGGCTTTGTTGATAAAATTCTTTGGGCATATCAACTCGCAACAGCATTACGGGTTTTCCGTCAATGTCCCGCAGTAGGGTATATCCCACCATCCCGCCATTGCTGAGCGATCGCACCAGAATCGAAGAAGACTTATTGGGCATTTTGGACAAAGCCGGACGCACCGATTTGAAGTCGGGAGGTAGTTGCGGATCGCTTGCCAAGTACATACTGATGGGCAAATGGGTCAACTCGCTCAAAGCCTTGATTTTTTCAGTATTCAGGTAACGCCCTAAGATCAGCGTTCCCCGACTAGGCCCTTTACCCCCGCTAGTGAGAATTGGCCGGGCTGCGATCGCCATTGGCCCTTGGGGCAACAGAACGATGCCAACATAGTGGTCAAGTCGTTTGGGGTTCTGTAGCAGGCTTGTGTTAGCCGCTAAGTATGCCTGGATTTCCTTCGGAGTGGGGATTGCTTTGCGCTGCTTCAGGTTGAAGCTTTGACTAAAAACCAGCTGACCGGAGGAATTGATAAATAGGATTAAGTCGGATCTGAGCGATCGCAAGGAAATATCATTCAGATTGCGCTCGATATAGCGGCGGTTGCCATCCTTGATGAAGTTATAGGTGTCATCCCACATCGCCCATTGCTCGTTGAGAACGCTGAACTCACTCAGGTAGTTAGAGAAGGCATCCTGAACTCGTTGAACGTTCCGGTAAGCCTCCCGTTCGTACAATTTGGCGAAGCCTCTCAGCAGGATGGTTGACGAGGTGACATACAAAACCCCTATCAAACTTACGACGGTAACGCCAATCGTCAGCAGTGTTTTTTCGCGTAGTTTCATGCCCCTGAATGCGCTGTCAGCTATGCAGGTACTGACACGCTACACTCACAACTTTATAACTAAAACCAGAGAAAATTTGTAAGCTAAAACAGGCAGAAGCCTCAGTGTAACTGAGGCTTGAGAGTTTTCAAAGGTGGGCAAAAGCCCACCTTACGGGATTACTGCAAACCTTCAAGTAACTGAGTTCTAGCACTTTCTAAGGCTTCTTTCAGCTTACTAGGATCGCGTCCGCCAGCTTGCGCCAGGTTGGGGCGTCCGCCGCCGCCGCCACCGCAGATTTTAGCGATCGCGCCAATGAATTTCCCAGCCTGCAATCCTTTCTTATTGACTTCCGGGCTGAAATGTGCCACTAAACTTACTTTATCTGCTTCGGGAATTGATGCCAAGAATACAGCACCATTGCCTAATTTTTGCAGCAATCTTTCAGCGGCATTTTTTAGAGATTCTGCGTCAACGTCGCCCAATTCGGCAACTAAAATTTTGAAATCACCAACTGTTTCAGCAGTGCTGAGTAATTGGTCAGATTTCGCGAAGGCGAGTTCTGCCTTTAATGCTTCTAGCTGCTTTTGAGATGCCTTTAATTCGTTCTGGATGTTAGTAATTCTGTCGGGGAGTTCTTCGGGTTTGACTTTAAAGCGATCGCTCAAATCTTTAACTACTTTCTCCCGGACATTCAAGTATTCCAGAACCGCTGGCCCTGCCACTGCTTCGATCCGCCGCACTCCAGAGGCGACACCCGCCTCGGAGACTATCTTAAATAGCCCAATTTCAGCAGTGTTGTGAACGTGAGTACCGCCGCACAATTCCATCGAAACGCCGGGGACATCCAGTACCCGCACTTCATCGCCGTATTTTTCACCAAACATCGCGATTGCGCCTTTCGCTTTGGCTTCCGCGATTGGCAGGATTTCAGTTTCGGCGGGATGCGCTTCCGCGATCCAAGTATTGATTTGCTCTTCGATTTGTTGTACTTGTTCGGATGTCACGGGACGAGGACAGTTGAAGTCAAATCGCAGCCGATCGAAGGCGACCAAAGAACC